>JBIOXX010000467.1:0-6843 GCA_044869875.1 bacterium
TCCCATGAGGGCCTCTTCGCTTTCATCCTCGATTTGTTGAAAAAGCTTCGGATCAAGAAGGCTTTTTCCGAAAAAACCGAGAACCAGGTCCGGGAGATCGACGGTCACATTTCGCGCTTCTATAAGAGGAACCGCACCGGATTTCTGGCGGCCTTCGGGCTTCACTTCTTCGGTCGGCTCTGCGGGGTGGTCGAGCTTTACCTGGCGGCGCTCTTTTTGGGACACCCGATTTCCTGGTTAGACGCCTACTTACTAGCCTCGGTCACCGTGATCATCAATATGGTCTTCGTCTTCGTTCCGGGGACGCTCGGCGTCATGGAGGGGGCCTTTGCCGGCATTTTCGCCCTACTCAAGCTCGATCCGGCCGTCGGCACCTCGATCCAGATCGTGCGCCGCACTCGGATGCTGGCTTGGACCGCCATTGGCTTCGTCATCATGGCGCGAATGAGGGGCGGAGAAAGGCCGAGACCGGGAAATCCGGCTGAAGCGTAGCACCGAAAGAATTGCAGGCTTGACTCGGTTGCCTGGTTCACGGCAAAAATTAAGGGAATTCATGAAGAAAACGGACGCCTTCCACCAAGTCTGGAGCAGTCATTCCACTTTTTCCTTTCAGGTCGACCCTTTGAAATCTCGTCTTTTAAAAATTCTCGCCTTTTTCTCGCTCTTGGCGGCCGCGGTATTGTTGTACCCCCGCTTCAAAGATTATCGCGAACAACACGGGCCGGCCGCAGTGGTCGGAGCTCCCGAAGCTCCGGCCAGAGACAGCGAGTTCTCGCGGGCCGAGACTTTCCGCCAAACCCTTCGCTACCTGGTGAAAAATTATTACGACACCGATGCGCTGGGCCCAAAGAACCTGCTGCGAGAATCGCTCTTCGGCCTCTCCCGCAACGTTCCCGAGGTGCTGGTCCTCTTCCCCGACAACTCCAACCAGTTCAACGTCGAGGTCGAGGGCAAGAAGAAGAGCTTCTCCCTGCCTTCGATGCGCAGCGCCGAAGACATCCTGCCGGTGATCCAGGAAGTCTTCGCCTTCGTCGAAGCCAACTACCACGGCGAGTCGAAGTTCGAGGACATGCAGTACGCCGCGGTCAACGGCATGCTCGACTCGCTCGATCCCCATTCGGCTCTACTGCCACCCAAGATGTTCACCGAGTTCAAGACCCAGACCGAGGGCGAATTCGGCGGCATCGGCATCGTCATCGGCTTGAAAGAAGGCGAGCTGACCGTCATCGCTCCGCTGCCCAACACCCCGGCGGCCCGGGCCGGCCTCAGACCCAAGGATAAAATCGTCAAGATCGGCGAGGAAGCCTCGATCAACATGGATTTGACCGAGGCGGTGGAGAGGCTTCGCGGCAAAATCGGCACCAGCGTCGGCATCACCGTCACCCGCGAAGGCGCCGAGGCCCCGATGGATTTCACCCTCACCCGGGCCAACATCAAGATCGAATCGGTTCAATCCAAGCTCTTGACCGGACCCGAGGGCGAGATCGGCGTGCTCCGGGTGAAGAGCTTCCAGGAAGAAACCTCGCGGGAGATGGCCCGGCACCTTCGCTCGATGCAGGAGCGGAGCAAGAACTTCAAGGGACTGATCCTCGACCTGCGAAACAATCCCGGTGGCTTGCTCAACCAAGCGGTGGACATGGCCGACAAGTTCCTAGCCAGCGGCACCATCGTCCTCACCGTCGGCGCCAACAACCAAGTATTGGAAGTCGACGAGGCTGGCGGCAGCGACACCGAGCCCAACTACCCCATCGTCGTGATCGTCAACGATGGCTCGGCCTCGGCCTCCGAGATCGTGGCCGGTGCCTTGAAGAACAATGACCGCGCCGTCGTCGTCGGCACCCAGACCTTCGGCAAGGGCAGCGTCCAGTCGGTCTACTCGCTGAAGGACGGCTCGGCCCTCAAGATGACGGTGGCCCAGTATCTGACGCCGGGCAACGAATCGATTCAATCGGTCGGCATCACTCCCGACATTCAGCTCATCCCCGAGAGCGTCGGCAAGGACAAGGTCGATCTCATCGAGAGCCAAACCTTCGGCGAGAAGGATTTGGAAAAGCATCTCGAGAATAAATTCAAGAATACCTCCAAGCCGACCTATGCCCTTGGCTTCTACCAAGCCAAGAAAGGCTCCGGCGAAGAAGGCGAGGAAGACAGCTCGACCTACAGCAACGAGATCGAAGAAGACTTCCAGATCCGCTTCGCTTCCCAACTGCTCCACCGCAGCCAGAGTCCCAAGCGCAAGGACATGCTCGACGATGCCAAGGAACTGCTCGGCCCCACCTCTCAAGAAGAGGACAAGAAGATTCAAGACGCCTTGGCCGGCATCGGCATCGATTGGTCGAAGCAAGACGGCGAGGGCAAGCCTCAGGCCGAGGTGACTTTCAACATCCACTCTTCGGCCGGCCAGGTCTTGAAGGCCGGCGAAGAAGTGAAGTTGGAGCTCAAGATCCGCAACGTCGGCGAGGCCGCCTTCCAGCAGCTCATCGCCTCGACCGAGAGCGAAAATTTCATGCTGAAGAACCGGGAATTCATCTTCGGCAAAATCCAGCCCGGCGAGACCCGGAGCTGGACCGTGCCGATCAAGATTCCGGCGGCGGCGCTGCGCCGCGAGGATAAAGTCACCTTCAGCTTTCGCGAAGGCACCGGCAAGGTTCCGGAGAATTTCCAAACCGTCGTCACCACCGAGCCGATGCCCCGCCCGACCTTCGCCTTTCGCTATGAGGTGGCCGACGAGGGCCGGGGCGGCGACAAGAAGATCGAAGCCGGCGCCAAGGCTTCGCTCAAGGTCCAGGTGAAAAACGAAGGGCCGGGCTTGAGCAAAAAAACGGTCCTCAACCTCAAGAACCTCGACGGCGAAGGCATCTTCATCGGCAAGGGCCGGGAGAAGCTCGATGAGCTGCCGGCCGGCGCCGAAAAGGCCGGCGCGCTGAACTTCTCGGTCGGCCGAGGCTTCGCCAAGGACAAGGTCGAGCTCGAGCTTTCGGTCAGCGACCAGGAGACGATGGAAGTCTTGGGCGACAAGCTCAAGTTTCCGATCGGCCAAGCCGCCTCCGGGCTCAATTCCTTCGAAACCGCGCCACGGATCGTCCTGACGCCGGAGAGCCAGCCATCTCACACCGGCCACAAGAAGATCAAAGTCAGCGGCAAGGCCGAGGATGCCTCGGGACTGAAGGACATCTCGGTCTACGTCGGCGACTACAAGGCTTATTTGCAGGTATTCCCTCAAGGTGAAGGCACCGCCGCCGCAACCTCGGCCAATTTCGAGGCCGAGCTGCCGCTCAAGGAGAAGGACAACAACCTCATCACCATCCTTGCTCGGGATAAGAACGACCTCAGCACCCGGCAAAGTTTCTACATCCGGCAAGAATAAGCCGTGAAGGTCTACCGCTCCTCTTCCAAATTCCCGGCCTCGATCAAGAATCCGGTCGTGGCTTTGGGGAATTTCGACGGCGTTCATCTGGCTCATCAAAAGATGTTCAAGATCGCGATCCGCGAGGCCCGGCGGATCAAGGGCCGGGCCGTAGCCTATACTTTTCATCCCCATCCAGTGAAAGTGCTCTCCCACGTCGCGGCGCCGCCGATGATCAACACCTTGGAACAAAAATTAGAGCTGATGGCCGAGACCGGCTTGGACGCGGCGGTGGTCGAGCCCTTCGATTTGAAATTCGCCCATCTCAGCGCCGAAGAATGGTTCCAAAAAATCGTGGTAAAGCGGCTCCACGCCGCCGGAGCGGTGGTGGGTTACGATTTCACCTTCGGCAGCCGCCGCAGCGGGACGGTCGAAGTCTTGGAGCGGCTCTGCGCCGAAGCCAAGATCTTCTGCCGGGTGTTGGAGGCCCAGCTTGAAGGCGAGGCCTTGATCAGCTCGACCCAGATCCGAGCCTTCGTGGCCAAGGGCGAGGTCGAGCATGCCGCCAACCTGCTCGGCCGCTGGTTCTTCGTCGACGGCACGGTGGTCCGCGGCGCCGGCCGCGGCGCCGGTCTCGGCTTCCCTACCGCCAACCTCAAGACCGAAAATGAATTGAAGCCGGCGCCCGGGGTCTACGCCTGTTTTTCCGAGCTCGGGCCGAAGAAATACCGCGCCGTCGCCAACCTCGGCCAAAACCCGACCTTCGGCGGCACCGCCCTGAGCCTCGAGGCCCACCTGCTCAATTTTAAGGGAAATCTCTACGGCAAGAAGCTGCGGCTCCACTTCGTCAAGCGGCTCCGCGAGGAACGGAGCTTCGCTTCGGCCGAGGATTTAGTTCGACAGATCCGGGCCGACATTCGGCAATCCCAGGAAATATTGGCTAAATTTTAGGTTTGGCGACTTCTTTTCGATAACCGCCGAGGGACTTGATGAAGACCACTTCCCGCGGCGATTCTCCCTCACCGATCTGGAAGATCACTTTGAATCCCAGCGGCACCATCATGTGATGGCTTCGGGACTGAAGGCACAGACCGATTTCAATATGGCGGCGCTCGAAGAAGTCGGCGGGATAAGTTTCGCGCAAGATCATCCGAGCCATGCGCGCTCCCATACCCTGGCGAATGTAGTTGACCTCGACCTCCAGCTCGCGGTCGAAAACGGCCATCGGAGTCTCGGGGTTAAGCTTGGGTGCGGCTGGGACCTGGGGCGGGGCCTCGGGTTTGGCCTTCAATAGATTAGTCGCCATGACGAAGGGGCTGGAGCCCGGCTCCCGCGGCGGAGCCGGCTGGGAGTCGTTGGCCAAGACGAATGCTTTCCCAACCTTGTTAAGCCTCACCGTCTGGCGTGTTTTGCCGCCGGCATGAAGCTCCACGATCAATTGCTCACCGGCCCCTTCGGCCAAACCACGCCGCACAAGGTGGGAATTGATCGCCCGGGTCAAATTGGCGAGGAAGCCGATCGGCCAACCGCCGGCGCTCTGTTGAATTTTCAAGCGCAGACTGCCGTTACCCAAGGCGGTGACGATCGGAGACTGCCTTTTGAGCAAGTCCGTCGTCACATCTAAAGTGCCGGCGAATTCCAAAACTTGCTGCGGGCCGGCGGAGACCGGCGCCGACGGCTTGGCTTCGGCGGGTCGCTTGGAAGACACTGGCCCCGCCGGCAGCGAGGGCTTTCCGCCCTCCTCGCCATTGGCCATCTTCCAAACCAATTCCTCGCCAATGGCCGGTGCCAGGCGCTTGGCGCCAAGGCCTTGGGTCGCCCAATGGCCGGCCGGCAGACCGCTCCCCAGGCGCTGAGTTTGGAAATCGAGCCCTCGCTCCCAAGCCTGGAAACGCGGGCCGCTTAAGCTTCGGAACAGCGAAGCCGAGGCGTTGAAATGAAGTAAAGTCATCAAGGCTTGGGCTAAAGTCGCAGACCAGGGGCGTTCGACCTTTAAATCGAGGGCCCTTTCCAATCCGGATCCGAGGAGGATTCCGCCCAGCATCGTGCCCTGTTGGAAAAGCGCCGAGCCAGCGCCCAGCGGCAAAGCCCGGGCCGCGCCGCGGCCGGCCATCGCCGCCAAGCGCAGACCGCCCAAGGCGCAATAACTGGCAAGGGTTTGCTCGGCGAAGCTAGCGGCCGGTAAATAATTTTGCTCCAACGTCCGGGCGGCGATCGCATGAGCCGCCGGGAAGACCGCGCCTTCGGCGGCAAAGGCCAAGGTCGAAGCCAAGGCCCGGGCGCCGAGACCTCGGGTGAGCAAGCCGGCGCCGGGAGCCGCGATCAGCCGGCTCAGCGCCGCCAAACGGATCATTCGGTAGGCCGCACCGGCCGCGCCCATCGCCACCAAGGCCGCCGGATCGGCGATGCCGTCGACGAGTTGGTGAAACGCGAATTCGGCTTGATCGCCGAAAGTTCCCGATCCGGCCAGGACTTGAAGCCGGCGCCGGGCTCGTTCGGCCAGCGGCGAAGCGCCGCGTTCCAGCCCGGCATAGATTTGGGCCGCGGAGTTGAAGCGTTTCGAAGCTTCCAAGCGCTGGGCCAGTGAAAGCAAAGCCGCCCCGCGCAACTCCGGATCCTTTTCCTTTTGCAAGGAGAGGAACTCTCGTCGCTGAGTTGGGGATAAATCGATCGATGTGGAAGACGGGTGTGAAAACCGTAAAGCGTCCGCGTGCATGTGTAGAAAGTCCCGCCGCGGCAACCGTGACACACCCTGCACGGCGAACGAAGAGACCGAGCCCCTTTGAGGCAATGCCTAAACCATTGGCCGCTTAAGTCAAGGGCCTTGGGAGTGGATACGCCGCGTTGCGTTGTCGGAGGAATATCAGGGGCCGAAGGGATCCACCGGGAAACGCAGTCCAGGACCGGGTCCGCTGCTGTCGCCGCGCAGGAAAAAGCTGAGCAGGAAGTAAATTCCGCCGGCCACGATGGCGCCGCCCAAGCCGGTCAGGCCCTCCCAGAGGTAACGGTTGTGGACGTCATTGCTGATCGCCGGCCACAGAAAATGGCCGAGCAAGGAAGTGCAGCCTGCCCCGGCCAAAGCGGTCGAAGCGGTGCCTAAGCCGAGCTGAAAATCGGGACTTTCGCTGACCTCGGGAATCAGATGGCTGCTGAGTATGCCGGCGGCGCCGATGGCGCAGACCGCGCCTTCGAGGATCGGCAGAATCAGGTCGCTTTGGTCCTGGCTGATCTCGATCCGGCTTTCCAAGGAGTGCAGAAACTGGCGCAAGAGCTGTCGATCTTCTTCGGATAATTGCCAGCTGAGCTCATGGAACTGGCCGTCTCCAAAAACCCGGACCGGGGGATATTCGGCTCGATCCGGAAAAAATCGCCGAATGACCGCCAGCGTGGCCAGAATGAACTCTCTTCGGCGAGTGCTTTGAGCGTCGATTTGAGCATTGAGCCCGACGATGAGAGACGCAACCTCGAGGCCTAGACGGTTTCGCTCGAAAGGATCG
>JBIOXX010000468.1:0-2725 GCA_044869875.1 bacterium
TTTGACCTTGAGCGACTTGACCTTGAGCAGCGATTCGGCCGCCTTGCAATTGGATCAGGATTTGCCGCCCCTGACCTTCTTCTTCCAAGGCCAGCCGATGGAGATCGATTTGAGCACCTTTCAGGTCCAGATCCCAGCGAGCCTGATCGTGTCGAATTTCGACCCGCAATAATCCTTTTTGTCATTCCATCGGGGATTTGTTAAAAGACAATAGGTTATCATTAAACATGGTCTTAAGCGTCCACGAAAAAGTGAAAAGCGATAGGCTTTACAAGGCCTTCGACCTGATGGCGGCGAAGAATCTCGACGCCGCCGAGGGTGAGCTCCATGCCGGTTTGAGCGAGGCCGAGTCTCAAGAAGACAAGGTCTTGGCGGCGCTTTTCTATTCAACCCTCGGTGTTCTTTACAAGGTTAAGAAGGAATTTCCCAAGGCCTGGAAGTTCTACGAAAAGGCCGAAAAGCTCCTGCCCGAGGATCCGGCGCTCAAGCTGATCTCGGCCCGGCTCCTGATCGACGTTTTTGGCCAGTTCGACACCGCGCTTCGCCGTTGCCAAAAGGTTTTGGAGATCTCGCGCAGCGATCCGCCCTTCCTCCACCAAGCCAACGCGACGATGGGCCTGGCCTACTTGAAGAAAGGCGAACGGACCAAAGCGGTTCAATGCCTGGTCGACGCGATGAAAGATGATTTCGAGGGACTGACTTCGGCCACCAATATCGATCTCAAGCTGATCGAGGCCTTGATTCGCAAAAAAGCCGGTCTTGAAGAAGGCCGGCGCTACCTCCAAGCCGCTCAGCGTTTTGCCCAGGGCAAGGGCGAAGAAAAATTCGTCGAGCTTTACACGCGCCTGCTCGATGCCTTCCCCGAAACCGAAATCGGCGAGGCAACCGATTTGAAGATTCCAATGTAAATGTCATTCCGAGGAGCGTAAGCGACGAGGAATCCTCGATGATCCGTTTGGATCCCTAGCTACGCTCGGGATGACAGCTCAAACCGTCCACGGATCCGGTTTCTCCCCGTTCAATCCAAAATCTCGAATCGCCTGCGCCGCCACCGACTTCAGGACCTTGCCGGCTTTGGCCAACTCGACCAGCGCCGCCACCACGATATGCTCGGCGTCGACCTCGAAGAAGCGGCGGAGGCTTTCGCGGCCGTCGCTGCGGCCGTAACCGTCGGTGCCGAGGCTCACCCAGGCGCCGGGAATCCAGCGGACGATTTGATCGGGAACGGCTCGCAGCGAATCCGAGGCCGCGATGAAGGGCCCTTCGACTCCTTCGAGGATTTTTTCGAGATAGGAGCGGCGGGGCGGCGATTCGGGATGGAGGCGGTTCCAGCGCTCGCAAGAGAGAGCATCGCGGCGGAGGAGCTGGTAGCTGGTGGCGCTCCAGACCTCGGCCGCGACCTGAAATTGATTCTCGAGCAGCTCCTTGGCCCGCAGTGCTTCGCGGAGGATGGCGCAGCTGCCGAAGAGTTGGACCGCCGGCCGATCCGTTTTTTGGGCCGAAGTTTCGAGCCGGTAGAGGCCCTGCAAAATTCCATTCTCGGCGCCCTTGGGCATGGCCGGCATCGGGTAGTTTTCGTTCTGCAAAGTCATGTAGTAATAGACGTCTTGCAAGTCGACATGCATCCGGTGCAATCCCTCTTGGACAATGACCGCGATCTCGTAGGCGAAGGCCGGGTGATAGGCGCGGATGTTGGGCACGGTGCTGGCAAGCAGGTGGCTGTGCCCATCCTGGTGCTGCAAGCCTTCGCCGGCCAAGGTGGTCCGTCCGGCAGTGGCGCCACAGAGAAAGCCGCGGCCGCGCTGGTCGCCGAAGGCCCAGATCTGATCGCCGGTGCGCTGAAAGCCGAACATCGAATAAAAAAGATAGAAGGGGATCATCGGCTCGCCGTGGCTGGCGTAAGCCGTGCCGGCGGCGGTGAAGGAGGCCATCGAGCCGGCCTCGGTGATGCCTTCCTCCAAGACTTGGCCTTCTTTCGATTCATGGTAGTAAAGCAGCATGCTCTTGTCGACCGGCTCGTAGAGCTGGCCGATGGCCGAGTAGATGCCGACTTGGCGGAAAAGCGGATCCAAGCCGAAGGTTCGGGCTTCATCGGGGATGATCGGCACGACTCGCCGGCCGATTTTCTTGTCGCGGAGCAGGAGGTTGAGCAGTCGGCCGAAGGCCATCGTCGTCGAGACCGACCGATCGCCGGTGCCGGCCAAGAATTCCTGAAAATCTTCCAAGCTCGGAACTTCCAAGGTCTTGGGAAGAACCCGACGCTTGGGCAGCGAGCCGCCGAGTTGGGCTCGGCGCTCGAGCAGGTATTGCATCTCCGGCGATTTCGGGTCCGGCCGGTAAAAGGGAACTTCGCCGAGCTTATCGTCGGGAATGGGAATCTCGAAGCGGTTGCGGAAGGCCTTGAGCTCGGCTTCGTTCATCTTCTTCTGCTGATGAGTGATGTTGCGGCCTTCGCCGGCCTCGCCTAAACCGTAGCCTTTGATGGTCTTGGCCAAGATGACGGTGGGTCCGCCCTGATGATGGGTGGCGGCGTGATAGGCGGCATTGACCTTGTCGGGATCGTGGCCGCCGCGGCGCATCTTGCGGATATGATCGTCACTGAGCGGCTCGGCCATCTTCAAAAGCTCCGGCGAAACGCCGAAGAAATCCTGGCGGGTGTAGGCTCCGGGCTCGACCGAATATTTTTGGTATTGGCCGTCGACCACCTCGCCCATCCGCTTGACCA
>JBIOXX010000469.1:0-2649 GCA_044869875.1 bacterium
GGCCGATCCTTTCGAGTCGAGACCGAAAATAATGGCAGCCACGACTTTCTCGGCGAAGGCGGGAGATGGCGTTCGGCCGAAGCGCCGGCCAGCACCGAAGCCAAGCCGCCCTCACGGCCGCCGCTGACCGGAGCCGCCGACCAGTACCACACCGCCCGTTGGCGCACCGACTTGACCCAATTTCTTCAAGAGCCGAAGAGCATCGTCGGTCGTCACCACGAGTTCTTTCTGAGCTCCCAATTACCGCTCAATTCCAACGACATCCAAGCCATCCGCCAGCGGCTTCAACTCGACGCCGGCAATCTGGAACTGCTTCGACTCCACGACCAGGCCGGGCAAAGAGTCTGGAGCTTCCAGCGCCAGGGCAGCGAGTGGAACGTGGAAGAGGGTGTTTGGGAGAGCCGGCTCCGCTGGCGGCCCCTAGGAAACAATCCTCAGGGCGCCGTCGAGGCCAGCGACTTGATGGATCTGCTTCGGCAGCTTCCGGGCACCGCCGAAGGAACCGAGCCTCTTCACATCCAGATGCGCGGGCCCTGGTCGGCCCAATATGCGGTCTCTTTCTTAGAAGTTCTCAATCAAAGTGGACAAGCGTCCTTGCGTCCTTCCCTCGAGCTGCATTATGAGGGCCCCCAAGCTGAGCCTCGCCGCCAAGTTTATCAGCGAAATTCCCACGGGGAGTGGCATTTCCTAGAGGCGTCGGAGGGGACGTAAGTCGGGCAAAGCCGGAATTTTGTTGATTTTTTAGACAACTTTCCGCCGTCTTGCCCGAAAAATCAGCAATCTATCTTTCGGTTTATTTTTCGAGGACTTATCCGCGGGTTCGGAGGTAAGCATGACTCCCGGCTTAGGCAGCCAGAGAGCATCGTCGTTCATTGCATCGTCGCAGACAGGTTCGCTTCCGGGGGGCAGCTCGGATAGTAACGGCCCTGATTTTCATCAACGTTCGGGTCAAGCCTTGGCCCAGTTGCTGGAGCTCGGCGATTCCGGGTCAACGTTAAGCCAGAGCTTGGCGGGCCACGGCGGCGATCTGCGCCGGGCTTTCGACGCTCTGCCGGTGCTGCAGCGCGAGGCCATCCAACGCCGTTGGGGTCACGCCATCTGCGCCGAGCTGGTTTCGCTCTCGGCCGAGCGGGATCCGGAGCTTTTTGGCCAGGGGCTGCTCAATCTCGCCAGCCGGCTCAACAGCCGCGGCAATGCGGCGCTGGCCCTGCCGATCTACCAAGCGATTCAAAGTCTCAACGAAACCCCGGCCCATCTTCAAAGCTTGGCCCACCGCCGTTCCGAAGCCTTGCAAGGCCGCGGCAGCGTCGGCGACGTCGCCGAAGTCATGGTCGGTCAATTTGCCGAACAAGCCACCGAGCCGACCTCGCTCTTGGCGATGGGCGTGGCCGGCGCGGCTTTCAAAATGACGCGGCTGGCGACGCTCGGCCGCTTGGTGGCCAATCCTTCGACGAATTTTTTGACGCGCGGATTCGGGGCTCGGGCCTTGGCCAGCGTGACCGCTTTCGGCGTCGAAGCCACCGTCTTTCCGCTGGCTGGCCGCCTCGCTAACGAAGGCCTGGGCCGTCATCAAGACTGGAGCCGCCAGGCCCTGGGCCGAGATTTGGCCTCGAGCTTCCTTTTCTTGGGCGCGATGAAGATGAGCGGCTGGGCCGCCGGCGCCGGTTTCAACCGAATCCACGGCATCAATCCGCTGAGCGGCCAAGCCACCCGGCTGAGCGGGATCAGCGCGATTTCCCGGCCGCTGGTGCCGCAACTCGGCATGCTGGGCGGCATCATGATCGGCCACGAGCTCGAAGTGGCGGCCGGCCTCCGCGAGGCCCAACCCTTTAGCGCCTCGATGGTCCATTCCCTGGCCATGCTGGCCCAATTCAGCGTCGCCGGTCGGGCGACCCGCACGCTCTTCGGCGAAGGCTTTCACCAGTGGGAGCAGGGCGTCGAGCGTCAAACCCAGGCCCTCGGCAATCCAAGCTCTTTGCCCGGAGCGAGCAGCCGCGGCCGCGGTCTGTTCGGAGATTTGAACGGCCTGCAACCGGCCATGGCGATGGCCATGAACGGCGGCGGCGAAGGCCCCGGCGGCCGCCGCCTTGGCCCCGAAATTCTGATGATGAACGACCACAACACCGGCCGGCAAGAAGGGGCCAGTTCCGCCAGTGGGCGGGGCACCGAAGGCCCCCGAACGCTTCCGCCGACGCTGGACCTCGCGGGCGCGACCCGGGCTCTGGACCAATACCGCGATCATCGCCGGCCCGGCGCTCCGACTGAATCCACGGTACCGATGGCCGAGGCCTTGCGCTACCTCCGAAACAACCCCGAATCGGCCCGCCGGGCCTTGATCGGACGGACCGATTTGAGCGCCGAACAATTGAACGAGTTGAGCCTGGCCGTTTCGCCCGAGGGCAACCGGGTATTGACCGATCCCAATATCACCCGGGTTCTGATTCCCAATCGCGGCGAGATCGCGGTCCGAATCGCCCGAGGTCTCCATGCCGAGGGGATCACGCCGATCGTCCGGGTACCGGCGGTCGAAGCCAATGCCCAGTGGGTTCAGGAAATACTCAGCTTGGGCGGCGAGAGCCAGATCGTTCCCGGCGCCACTCCGGCCGAAGCCTATAAGGCGGCCTATTTGGACATCGACGCCATCGTCGC
>JBIOXX010000470.1:0-3550 GCA_044869875.1 bacterium
GGAAGTCAGGGTGGTCCCAACACCATCACCCTGACCAACGGCGGTGATTCCAACTTAGTGATCGGGACGCTCACCCGGATCGGCGATGACACCAATCAGTTCAGCCTCCGCAATGACATTTGCTCCGGCCAGACTCTGACGCCGGGCGACGACTGCACCTTCCAGGCAGTTTTCAACCCGACGGCGGGTGGGGCCTTCACCGACACGGTGCTGATCCCGAACAATTCCTCGACTCCGAGCTTCGCGATCAATCTCAGCGGCACCGGCATCGTCCCGGTTCCGCCGGGAGTCGGCCTGCTCCAGATCAAGACCGACGTCATGGACTTCGATCTCGAGATCGGTCAATCCGGCACTCAGAGCACGACCGTGACCAACATCGGCGACGGTGCGGTCACGATCAATGCCTTGACTCTGGAAGGGGACTCCCAGTTCAGCCAAGTCAACGACTGCGAAGGTCAGACCTTGGCGCCGGGAGCCTCCTGCACCATCACCGCGACCTTCTCGAGCAGCAGCGTCGATAACTTCAACGCCGTGATCACGATCGATTCCAACCCGGCGACCACCTCCTTCCTCGTCCTCTTAGGCAGCACCTCGAGCGACGAAATCGGCGGCGGCGGTTGCTCCCTCAGCACCGGGACCCAGGCTCTGAGCCTGTCCTGGATGTGGATGGGTCTCCTGCCGACCCTAGCGGCCGGTTTGATCCGACGCCGGGCTCGATAGCTGGTTTTCCAGATCTTCCAGAGGCGGGAGAAGAAATTCTCCCGCCTTTTTTTATGGATTGATTTGAAGCCTCAAGCCCAATATAGCCTTGCCCGCCGTTGTGGGACTGGCCCATAATCGAATTTGCTATTGAATTTGAGGAGTTATCAATGAACGCCAACCAAGTCCGTCCCGGCATGATCGTCGAATGGGAAGGTCAGCCTTATTACGTCATGGAATCGATCCATCGCACCCCCGGAAACCTCCGGGCCTTCATGCAGATCAAGATGCGTAACATCAAGAACGGCAATCAGGTCGAGCAACGCTTTGCCACTTCCGATCGGATCGATAAGATCAGCCTTCAGGCCCATAAGATGCAGTTCCTCTATCAAGAGGAAGACGCTTATCACTTCATGAACACCGAGAATTACGAGCAGGTCCAGCTCAACGCCAAGGACTTGGGCGACGCGATCAATTTCCTGCTCCCCGACACCGTCATTGACGTCCAATTCTACGAGGAAAAGCCGATCGGCATTCAACTCCCCAAGATCATGGAATTCGAGATCATCGAGACCGAGCCGGCCCTGAAGGGCCAGACCGCCACCTCCAGCTATAAGCCGGCCAAGATCGTGACCGGTCTGACCATCAAGGTCCCCCAATTCATCAGTACCGGCGAGAAGGTCCGCATCGATACCGAGACTCACGATTATTTGGAAAGAGCCAAGTGACCTGGTCGTCCCAGGCGACCAGGTCATCCTGAGGGCCCGAAGGGGCCGAAGGATCTCATACCGACCAAGGCAGTCGCAGGTCCTTCGCTTCGCTCAGGATGACACTTTTCGGAAACCGGCGGCACAACTCGGCTGGGGAATCATTTTTCGGATATTCTGGCCGGCTAGGGGGTCGGAGGCCGGGCCGGCCTTCTGGACTTGAAGGCAAGGCACCTGCGAAATCTCCCAAAGACAGGCTTCCAGGCTAGCGGGGTCCACTGCCAGCGTTTCCGAATCCAAGCCTTCCTGGATATCCTGAATCGTTTGAGAGCCGGTGCCGCCCAGCGAAGGCGCCAAGCCCGGCACGTCGAGAAGGCTTTCGGTGCAAGTGGCTTCCGAGGATTCGATGCCGCATTCGAAGAGCCGGGAGCATAGCTCGTCGGCGACCAGGAGAGCGCCCTGCTCGAAATCCGGGCGCTTCAGCGGTTTGGTCGTCAGCGTCGTCGATGCCAGTTCCACCGCCTGACCATTGAGGAAGAGGCTGGTCTCGGTGATCGCCCCGGCTTGGTCGAAGCTTAAAATCACTTCGAACAAGGTCGCGTCGGTAAAAGTCGCCGTAATTCGCGCCGAGCTTTCCTCGCTTTCCAAGCTGGCCGGGACGTTTTCGAACTGGTTTTCCAATATCCGGGTTGCGATCACGTCGCCGTCGGCCTCGAAATCCACCAGGAAGGTTTCGGGCAGGTGCTTGGGGCTTAGAGTCAGGACCTTGCCCTTAAGATCGGGGTTGCCGGCCTCGATTCCTTTGTTGGGCATCGAGCCGCAAGCGGTCAAAGCCAGCAGAACCAAGCCGAGCCATTGGATTTTGCCGTTTTTAGTCATCTTTTATCTTCCCCGATTTGCTGACCTTGAACATTTGAAAATTAAGATGGGCGACGAATTCGGCCGGCTCCTCGCGATCCTCTTCGAGGATGGAGTGGAGCCGCTTCCGAAAGCGCTGGATCTCCCGCTTGGCCCGTTGGAAGGTTTTTTTCGAGGCGGCGATGGTCAAGGCCGAGAATTCCCGATCCTTTGCGTCTTCCTTCATGACGGCACGGGCCGCCAATTGGGACATCTGCTGGTGGAAGAGGGCGACCGAAACCGACTGGACCTCATCGGGGGTCGAGAGCATGGCCTCGCATCGCCGCAACGAGCCGTTTTTGGCATTTTCTTCGAGCAGGCCCAAGGCCTTGAGCTCCTGGACCGCTTGCTTGACCAGCTTGAGCTCGACCGAGGGGTTGAGCCTTTTCTGCAGCCATCGCGGGTCCTTGTTGTCCTCTTCGGGGAGGCGGACCAGCTCGAGGATGGCGACATAATACCAATGGGCGAAAAGCCGATATTGGGCCCAGCCGAGCGGCTTGGCCGCGGTGTAGCGCCGATGCTGCGAGAGCTCCAGATAGCGCTGGTTCTTCTCCTCGTTGCTTCGGGCCTGATTGAAGCGGACCAGACAATGAAAATACTTCTTTTCCGATTCGTTGAGCTTGAAGCCGCGGGCGATCTTTTCGATGCCTTCTTCGGCTAAATTTCGCTTTCCATCCATCACCAGCTTGAGGAAACCCGAGGATTGAACGCCGGCGAGACGATTGAAGGCCCGATAGGAGAACAAGGGATTGCGATCCTTGGTCTCCTCGAACTTTTTCTTGAGGAAGCGTCGGTAGTCGGTGAAGTCGAATATGGAAATCATCGAGGACCGGGTCTATGTCAGAAATCCCCCCGCTGGCAAGGTGCTTAGAATTTGTTGGATTGAGCCTTTTTTCGTTTTCTCTAGAAAACACCTTGGAGCCTAGGGGCCCCGCGGTTCGGCGGCCAGAAATGAGCCAAAGAAGCGGTTTTGCGGGCCGGCTTGTTTTGGGAATGACGCCGGCTTATGCCATAAACTCGCCCTATATTGGAAAACGCTGAAAATGCCTTGCCGGAGTCGGCCCGAATCCCCATAAAGCCTCCTGTCCGGGTTTTTTTTGTCCATTGTTTCCGGCGCCTCAGCGCGCTCCAGGTAAGGAGATCCCCATGCAAACTCGCCTTCGCGGCCTTTGGGCCGCGCTGTTCCTATTCGTGTCTTTAGGAGTTGGAATCCAATTGGCTCAGGCCGATTCCTTCGACGCTTTCTG
>JBIOXX010000471.1:0-3591 GCA_044869875.1 bacterium
AGGTAGGTCGTCTCGACTACAGCATTGGAATGGAAGAAAGGATTCGGCGCGAAGAGCTGGATATCTTTTTCCGGGCTCTGCCCAACGCCTTGGCTTTTCGCGAGGCCGGCCTGGACGTGGACTGGGCCGCTCCCCGCGAGGGCATCGCCGACACTCTCGACGCGCTTTGGATTCCGAAAAATCTCCCCGCAGAAAGGCTTGGCTGGGCCAAACGCTACATCGACTTTGCCTTGTCGCCCCAGATCCTGGAGCGCTGGTGCGGCAAGCTGGGCGTATTGCCCTTGAGCCTCCAGGTCGCTCCCCCGGCCCTTTTTCGGGAGCATCCGGAGTTGCCCAACGCGGCCGATGATTTTCGCCGGGTGTTGCACATTCCCGAACCGGTGAAATTAAAAAATGCAGCGGAGTGGAAAAAAAAGTTCGAACGGATTTTTCATCAATAAAAGGAGGTAAGGTCATGTCGGATTATGTCGGAAAGGTTTACGATGTTGCCATCGTAGGTGGAGGCCCGGCCGGCGCCACGTTGGGGGCAAGGTTGGCGCGAGAAACGAAGCTTTCGGTGGCGATTTTCGAAGCCGAATTCTTCCCCCGCGACCATATCGGGGAGACTTTCGTCCACACTATCGTTCCCTCGCTCCAGGAAAGCGGCGTTCTGCCCAAGGTCCTGGCCAGCGAGTGCTGGGTCAAGAAAAGCGGCGGCTTCTATTCCTGGGACCCCAAGCGCCCTTGGTCGACTTTCTTCGAGCACGCCCTCCACGAGAGGGACGGCTTTTTCCGTTGGGCGATTCATTGCAACCGCTCCGAATTCGACCATATCCTCCTAGATCATGCTCGCGACTCCGGCGTCGAGGTATACGAAGGGATTCCGGCTCTCTCTTCGACTCGGGATGGCGGGCTGACGACCCTGAATCTGGGCGTTTACGGCGAAGCCAAGTGCCGAATCTTCGTGAACAGCTCGGGCCGCGCCGGCAACACCACGATTACCGGAGAGCGGGCCTTTCTCTCGGATTATCGGAACATTGCGATTTGGAATCACGTCGTGGGAGGCAGGCTGGCCTACACCCTCGACTACGATTGGAATATCTTCCGGGAAAAGGCTCTTTCGCCGGTCGGAAGCTTGGCCTTCGAAGACGGCTGGTTTTGGTACATCCCGGTGCCGAAGCTGATCCAGGGCAAGCGAGTTCTCACTCATTCGCTGGGCGTCGTCACCGATCCTTCGGCGCTGAAAGATCCTGCCAAACGCTATACCGACTCGAAAATCTTCATGGAGACCGCCCGAAAAGTGCCGGTGCTAGGCGAACTGCTGCAGGACGCCGAGCTGGTCTCGGATAAATTCCAGACCGCGCCAAACTACTCGCGAATCAGCGGCCGGATGTGCGATTGGGAAAAAAGAGAAATCCGGATCGGCGACGCCGCTTACTTCGTCGATCCGCTCTTTTCCTCAGGCGTCCACTTCGCGCTGCAGCACGCCGGCATGGCGGTGACGATGATCAAGGCCGCCTTCGACGACAGCCTTCCGGACAACTTGAAGAAAGAGCTCTGGGAGGATTATCACGAATCGCTGTGCTCGGTGGCCCGGGGTTTTGCGCTCGGCATCGATCAGTGGTACACCGAGATCGCCCTGCACAACCCGAAAAGCGTCTACTGGAAGCATCGCGGCGGTAAGCCCACCTTTGACACCCGGGCCGAGACCTTCCAATCGCTGGTCAACGGCCAAATCCATGGCGACTTGATCCAGGTCATCACCAAGGGAACCAACAGCGTCAACTCGCTCGGCAAGGAAGGGGCCTTGCGCCGGACTCACGACGAAATCAGCGACAAAGAGCCGCCGCCCGAGGCTAGGGTACGACTCAAGCGCAACGTCGAGCTTAAGGAAAGCATGACCCTGGAAGGCCCGGTCCAAACTCCGGATGGAAGGATGATTTGCTTTCTCCACGGGCCTTATTGGGACGACCCCGATAAGCACGCCAAGGAAGTGCTGCCGCTCTGCGGAGACCCAAGGGACTGCCATCGGCTCTATTTCAACGACGAATCGAGCGACGTCAAAGTCAAGTTCATCGAATCCCAGCATGAGGGTTTAAAGCTGGTGAGCATGTTGCGGAGCGGCGATTACACTTATGGCCAGCTCAAGGAGAATCTCAGCGATCCCCAGCGCCACCTGCTTCTCCTGACCCTGCTCTCGGACATGATCGATTGGGACGGAAAGCCGGCGGTCAGCGCTTGAACCAGCGCTAGGCATGGATAGCGCCAAATCGCCTTGCACATCACCCATGCTTCGCAGTAGAGGGGCTTCGTTTTGAAACGAAGCCTCTTCTTTTTCGGACTCTTGGCATGGATGGGCTGCGGCTCACCGACTCAGCTTCGGCCCGGCGACGCGGTGTGGATCCAGTGGACTCCTCAAATCTGGTATCACGGTCGCATCGAAAGCCCTTGCCAGGGTGGGTTCAAGGTCCGCTTCGACGATCAGGACGAAAAGTGCAGTCCACCGGACCTCTTGGCCAAGGACGTCTCGCCGACCCGGGTCGCCTTGGAGCCGGAAATGCGGGTTTTGGCTCAAAAAGAGCCCCGGGTCTATGCCCCGGCCAAGGTCCTTGAGAAAAATGGCCTCCATTACCGGGTCGAATTCGAGGACGGCCAAATCGCCGAGGCCCCGCTTCGCCTCTTGCGTATTTCTGCCAGCGCCGACGGAAAGTCTTTGAGCCTAAACCGCTAGTCCTTTACAATTCCAAAGCCTAGGAAAGGGGGCTCTATGCTCTTAGGAAAAGCTATATTCTTGGCCTTTTTAGTTTTCGGTGCCGCGGCTTGCGGGAGCTCCGACAGTGCCTGCGAAGGGATCGTTTGCCTGGAAGGCACGTCCTGCATATTGGAGGATGATACGCCGACCTGCGTGCCCGATGGCACTAACAGCGGTGGGAACACCAACGGGGCTCCGGAAGGTGCCTCTTGCCAAAGCACCGCCGATTGCGGCCTCAATCTGACCTGTTTACCAGGCGTTAATGGAGTTTTGACCTGCCAGTAACCGACCATGGAGGACTCATGATTCGATTTTCAAAAGTACTTATGATGTCGATTTTTCTTCTGACCGCCGCGGCCTGCGGAAGCGGGGACGATAACGACGCTTGCGAAGGAGTCACCTGCCTCGACGGGACTTCCTGCGTGGTCCAGGACAGCGGGCCGGCTTGCGTGCCGAATTAAAAATTAAAGAAGCCCGCTACGGCGGGCGAAGGCGGAGAGGGTGGGATTCGAACCCACGGTCCCCGTGAGGGGACGCCGGTTTTCAAGACCGGTTCCTTAAACCACTCGGACACCTCTCCAATTCGCAAGCCCGGAGCAAGTCCGGACTTGCTAAAGCCCAGGGGGCGAGCTGCGCTTCTCCCCCTTCAACCCCCATCGCTTAAGGTGCTTTTTGACTTTAGCAAACGGGGAAATCTATTTTGAAGGCGCGGTGATCGTTTCAAGGCCGGACCAGCTTTGCAATTCGGCCGGCACTTGAACGCTGCCGTCGGCTTGCTGGTAGTTTTCCAAGATCGCCACCAAGGTCCGACCCACCGCCAGGCCGCTGCCGTTCAGCGTATGGACTAGGCGGTTCTTGCC
>JBIOXX010000472.1:0-7727 GCA_044869875.1 bacterium
CCTCGGCGCTCGAACTTTCCGCAGCGCCCGCCAAGTGGCCTTGGCCGAAGGCTACACTCCGGCCGCCGCCACTCGAATCGCCTTATATCAAGGCGACGCGGTTCGGCGGGCGGTCCACGATCCCGAGATTTGGGTTCAATTCGCGCGGAGCAATCCGGCGCTTCGGACCTGGCAGCGCACTTGGCTGGCACGGGCCGGAATCTTCACCGACCGCAGCCTGCTTTATGGTTCGGCCACGGTCGGACTGGGACGTTTCGCTTTCGGTCTGCATCAATATGCCGAAGGCAATTCGATGGCCGGTCAGCCCCCGGTCTCGATGAGCTCGTTGTTGCTCGGCTTGGCCTTGGACGTGACGCCGGCCGTGTCAGTCCATCTCTATCGGGCCGGCCGGGGAAATCGTTCCTACGGTTTGGGACCGGCGATGAGCCAGGAGCTGACCGAGCGCCATTACGACGATCCGATGCTGCGGGACATCGTGCTTCGCCGGCTCGATTCGGGGGTGCCTTCCTTGTCGCCGGCGGTTGAACGGGCTTTCATCCGTCAAGCCAACACCGATCTTTCTTGGGTCGAGCAAGCTCTGCGCCGGGCCGAAGCTTTGAGCCCGCTGAACACCGCCGCCCATCCCGAGCTCATCGACACGCTGGGAGTGGCCAATCCCGAGATACCGCGGCCGGCGGCTCCGGTGACCTTTGGGCCCGACGCTCATTGGATTCCCCATGCCCGTCGAGCCGAAGTGGCGGGCTACGATTTGTCGGCCATTCGCCAAGCCTATGCCAAAGGCGAGGTTTCTCCGATGGGTGTCTTGCAGATCCTTTTGGAGCATCCCTCGGCCCGTGACGGCGCCATCTTCCCCCGGCCCTTGGATCAGGGCCACTACCGGCGTCAATTGCTCGGCATGGCCGAGGAGAGCGAGCGCCGTTTCCGCGAAGGCAGCGCCCGGCCTTTGGAAGGGGTTTTGATCGCGGTCAAGGACATCTTCACCGGTCCCGACGGCCGGATGCATGCTGGCA
Source organism: bacterium (assembly GCA_044869875.1). Lineage (GTDB taxonomy): Bacteria > UBA10199 > UBA10199 > DSSB01 > DSSB01 > DATEDP01. Next base: position 1,011 of record JBIOXX010000472.1, read on the forward strand.
GCAAGACCGCCCGAATCGAGGGCCATGGGCCCAGCCCGGTGGTTCAATCCTTGATGGAGCTCGGAGCGATTCCGATCACGGTGGGAATGGTCGCGGCGGCGAGCGGTGGCACTGGCATGCACGCCGGCTTCGGATACATTCCTCATCCGACCCGCCCGGGCTTCGATCCAGCAGGCTCCTCTTCGGCCACTGCCCACGTGGTGGCCCATCCTGAAATTCCGATCGCGGTCGGAATCGGCACCGACACCGGCGGATCGATCTCGGCTCCGGCCGGCGCCGGAAGCCTTTACGGCGTCGTGCCGCCGGCCGGCTTGATCTCGACCAACAACATGATTCCCTTTGCCACTTTCTTGGATCGAGTCGGCGTCTTGGCGCGGGAGAGCCGGGACGCGATGGAAATCTCGCGTTACCTCTCCAAAGTCGTCGGCGGAGATCCCCATCAACGCCTTCAAAACCCAGGCTCGGCCTATCAGCCGGCGAACCAAAGGCCGACCATCGCCTACCTCGAGAGCTTGGTGAACCAAGCCTCGCCCCGAGCCCGAGTCAATTTCCTCCAGACTTTGGAGGAATACCGAGCTCAGGGCTACGAGGTTCAAGCCTTGGGTCCCGAATGGGATTTCATCAGCGAAGCCCCGCTGCGGCTCTATCCCTTTGACGCCTACGTCGCCGGCGCTTTCACTCATACCAATCCGCTTCAAGGCCACCGCTTCGATCCACCGCGCCGGGTCTTGGACGACAATTTGATGGTTCGTTTGCCGAAGGGCGCCATTTCTTTGCGATCGGGGTTTTACGATCAGGCTCGAGAGCTGTCGCGGCGCTACGAAAGCTTGGTGAGCCGCAAGTTGGGATCCGAGGTCGTCATGGCTTCGCCTTCGACCGAGGCGATTCCCACCGCCGATATCCTGGCCAATCGAGCCGGCGCCCGCCTCGACGGCCACGATCGGATCACCATGGCCAAGAACCGCATTCCGGGTTGGGGTCAACTGACCTTGCCGGCCCGGGATCACCCCGAAGTCGGCGTGGCTTTCTCGGGAACCATGCCCCAATTGATGCACTTCAGCGGCGAATTCCTCCCGCTGTTCCGGACTCGGACCGAACCGCCGCAGCAGAGCCTCAGCTTCCCGCAATTCTGGAAGCCCCGAGTTATCCCGGGCGAAGGCGGCCAGCACGATCTGCCGAGCATCCCCTATGCCGCTAGAGTGGCTTCGCCTGACGAGTCGCTTTGAGCACCGCTTCGATTCCGCTGACAGCGAAACTAGCGATGGCCCCGACTCCGGGAATCATCGGGAGGAGATTTTTGGCGCTGCCCAGCAATCCCAACAAACTTTTACCAAACTGCCCAAGTTTACCTTGAAGGAGCGACTGGACCGATCGCATCGCGCTGGAGACCACCGGACCCAGGGCCGGAATGAAGCGAACGACCGTGGCCAAAACGCTTAGCGCCTTGGCCAAGCCCTGGCCGATCTTCTTGAAGACCGAGCCTAGTTTGCTCCAAAAGCTTGGATAGAGTGAGCTGAAGAATTTGGCGTGAGCTTTCAGGCTTTCTCTTTCCGGCTGGAGGCTGGACTTCAGAGTATCGACCTTGTCGCGGACCGCCTTGGCTTGGGCGCTGTCCTTGCCATAGCTCGCCTCGGCCTGCTGTAGCTCCGATTTGAGCTGGTCGGATTTGGCTTGCTCGAAGGCGGCCAACTTTTTTTCGGCATTTTTGTAGGCGGCTTCGATTCGCTTGGTGAAAAGGGCCTTCATCTCGCCCTTGGAGAGGCCAAGCTGTTTGCGGAGCTGCTCGATCTTTTCCTTTTTCTGCTTATCGCTCAAGTGCGAATCTTTGTAGATCGCCTCGAGCTGCTTGGTCACTTTGGGCAAGTCGATTGGGGCCAAGCCCTTGGTGCCTCGCTTTTGATTTACCTCGCCGAGCTTTTCTAAAACTTTGGACTCGGGATGGCTCAGTTCCTGAGCCAAGCTTTTTCGATTGAGGTCGATTTGGTTTTTAGCTTCGCTGGCGATCGATCGGTTGGAGGATTGATAGCGGGAAGTTTCGGAAGCCGGTGGGGGCTCGCTGCCGCTCTTCAGGTCGAGGGTCTCTCGGATCGGCAAGGCCGCCCGAATCCATTCACTGAGGAAATTGAGTTTCATAGAATTTCTCCTTCCGAAGGCCTTGTTTCAAGGATGAGACCAAGCCGCCGCCTCTCGATCGGTATAATAAAATACAATAAAATCATTATGTTATGCTGTAGAACCGGAAGGGCTTTTCGGGTGGGCAATGGATTTTGCTCCATCCGGTCCGAATTTCGAACCCGGCCACCCTTGACAAGGCTTGTGCCCCGCGAGATTTAGGAAAGCCAAAAAATGAGGTGAATAATGTTCGGTGGAAACAAGGACAAGATCGAAGGGCTGGAGCGGACCGTGGCCGAGCTCCGCCGCCAAGTCGAAGACCTGCAGAAGAAGCAGGAGTGGCATCTTAAAATCTTACGCCAGCAAACCGCCGGCATTCTCAACGGACTGCCGCCGACCGCCGCGGCGGTGATGAGCGGTCTGCCTTATTCCGAAATTCCCAAGGAAAGAGTTCTCGAATTCATTCAATCGGTGCCGGGCTTGCTCCTCCTCGACGTTCGCAGCGACGAGGGCTGGTCCAACGGCCACATCCCCGAAGCCAAGCATATCCCGGCCAACCAAGTGCTGATGCGGGTCGGAGAATTAGCCGACAAGGGTCGCCCGATCCTGACCTTCTGCGCCAACGGCAATACCGCCGTGACCGTCGCTCAGTTGCTGGCCAAGGAAGGCTATCTCTACGTGTTCAACGCCTTGGGCGGCATGGCCGGCTATTCCGGTCCACTGGTCAAGCCCGAGGTCAGGGCCTCGGATGCCGGCGAGGTCAAGGGCGTGGATCGGGATTTGATCGAAAAAGTTTTGGCGGTGATCGATCGCGACGTCCGGCCGGGCTTGAAGCGCGACGGCGGCGACCTACAGGTCCTGGCCGTCGAAGAAGGCGTCGTCAAGGTCAAGATGTCCGGAGCCTGCTTTGGCTGCGGCGCCCAAAAGCGCACGGTCGAGGATGGGATCAAGAACCACCTGATGCGCATCATCCCCGAGATCAAGGACGTCGAGGATCACAGCGGCGGCCACGTCCATTAACCGGCGGCCTTGGTTCCACCCTTCAAATTCGGATAGGTGCTGTCGTAGAGGTCGAAGACCTGGTCGATTTGGGCCGTGGTCAGGTCGGTCTGTTGGAGCAGCTCGCGGAGCGGTTGGCCGGTGGCGACCGCTTTCTTCACGATTTCGGCCGTAGCCGCATACCCTAAAATCGGATTGAGCACCGTGGCGATCGAGACCGAGTTCTCCGCATAGTACTTGCAACGCTCGGGGAAGGCGACGATGCCGTCGATGCATTTGGTGGCCAAGGCCTGCATCGTGTTGCCGAGGATGGTCAATTCCCAATTCAGGCAATGGGCGATGATCGGCATCATCACGTTCAATTCCAATTGGCCGGCTTGGGAGGCGTAGGCGATCGTCGTGTCCAACCCTAAGACGAAGAACCCCGCCATGTTAGTCATCTCGGCCAGAACCGGATTGACCTTGCCCGGCATGATCGAGCTGCCGGGTTGAACCGGCGGCAGGAGGATCTCGTAGAGGCCGGTGCGGGGGCCCGAGGCCAAGAGCCGCAGGTCGTTGGCGATCCGGATCAAGTCCAGCGTCAGGTTGCGAATGGCGTTGGAGAGGCCGACGAAGGGCGACATCGATTGCATGGCTTCGAAGTAGTCCTTGGCCGGCTTCAGCGGCTCGTCGATCAGCCGGCCCAGTTCCTTGGCGACCCTATTGCGATATTGAGGATGGCTGTTGATGCCGCTGCCGACGGCGGTGCCGCCGAGGCCCAAATAGGTCAGGGGCTCATAAGCCTGCTTCACCCAATCGATGTGGCTCTTCAAGACGCTGGCGTAGCCGCCGAATTCCTGGCCGAGGCGGATCGGCGTCGCATCCTGCAAATGGGTGCGTCCGGACTTGATGATCTTGTCCCAGGCCTTGGCCTTGGCGGCGAAGGATTTCTGCAGCGTCGTCAAAGAAGCCAGGAAATCCTTTTTCAGCAGAAGGGCCGAGAGGCGAATCGCGGTCGGAATCACGTCATTGGTCGACTGGGCCATATTGACATGGTCGTTGGGATTGATCGGCTCGTAGACGCCGCGCTTCCCGCCGAGCAGCTCGTTGGCCCGGTTGGCCACCACTTCATTCGCGTTCATGTGATGGCTGGTTCCGGCGCCGGCTTGGAAGACGTCGACGACGAAGTTTTCGCGAAACTGTCCGCCCAGGATTTCGTCGCAAGCCTTGACGATCGCGGCGACCTGCTTCTTCGGGATCAGGCCGAGCTCGCCATGCACGACGGCAGCCGCCCGCTTGATCAGGACCGTGGCGTCGATGAAAGCCGGGTGGGGCCCCCAACCGCTGATCGGGAAGTTCTCGACGGCCCGGGCCGTTTGCACGCCGTAGTAAACGTGGTGGGGAATATGCTTTTCCCCAAGGGAGTCTTTTTCAGTGCGATGAGAGGAGGTGGAGGCCTTGGTTTTTTTCATGATGGCGCGGATTTATCCCGCCAGTCCGAGGCTTGGCAACCGAAATCAGCCGCGCCAAAGCGTCCAGATTCCGACCCCGATAAAAGCCGAGGTCGTGAGCAGCACTTTCATGGCCGGGAGCGCCGTTCCTTTTCCGATCCGGCGCTGCCGAGCATCGGCAAGAGGTCCTCGCCGGTGATCAAGCGGGCGCCGCGCTTGCGGGTGAAATAATTCCAAGCCCATTGGATGAGCACCAAGATCTTGTTGTCGAACTCGATCAGGTAGCGAATGTGGACGAAGACCCAGATCAACCAGGCCGGGAAACCGCTCAAGCGGAGGAATCCCAGGTCGGCCACCGCGGCGTTTCTTCCGATCACCGCCAAGTTGCCCTTGTTGTGGTAGCGGAAGGGCTTGGAATTGCGGTGGGTCATTCGATCGCGGATCGCCCGGCCGACGTAGCTGCCTTCCTGCATCGCCACCGGGGCGACGCCCGGCAAGAGCTTGCCGTCCTGCTCGACGGCAGCCAGATCGCCGATGATGAAGATATTGGGATAGCCGGGCAGGCTCAAGTCCGGCTCGACGCTGAGGCGGCCGGCGCGGTCGGTTTTCATCCCGGCCTTGGCGGCGAGCTTGCGGCCCAAGGGCGAAGCTTCGACTCCGGCGGCCCAAAGGACGGTGTGGACCGGGATCTTTTCGCTTCGGCTCTCTTTCTTGACCGTGACCTCATCGGCTCCCAACTGGGTGAGCAGGGTCCGGGTGTGAACGGTGACGCCGAGCTTTTTCAGCTTGGCTTCGGCCTTGCGCGAAAGGTCGGGCGGGTAGCTGGGCAGAAGCCGGTCGGTGCCTTCCACCAAATGGATGCGGACGTCCTTGGAGTCGAAATTGCGGAACTCGCCCTTCAGGGTGCCGTGAGCCAGCTCGGCCAAGGCTCCGGCCAGCTCAACGCCGGTGGGTCCGCCACCGACCACGACGAAGCTGAGCCAGGCGTTGCGGGCTTCGAGGTTTTCCTCGCGCTCGGCGGTTTCGAAGGCCAAAAAAATGCGGCGTCGCATGTCGAGGGCGTTCTCCACCGACTTGAGACCCGGCGCCAAGGCTTCCCATTCGGAGTGGCCGAAATAGTGATGGCTGGCGCCGGTCGCGACGACCAAGTAGTCGTAGTTCAGCTCGGCGTCGGCGAGTCTAACGATCTGACCTTCGGGATCGACGTCGAGGATCTCGGCGTTGAGCACTTGGGCGTTGGCTTGGCATTTCAAGATGGCTCGGAGCGGCGAGGCGATTTCGCCCGGCGAAAGTCCGCCGGTCGCCACTTGATAGAGCAGGGGTTGGAAGAGGTGAAAATTGCGCCGGTCAATCAAGGTGACCTTGCCGGCGATTCCCTTCAGCGCCTTGGCGGCATAGAGTCCGCCGAATCCGCCGCCGAGCAGGACGATCCTCGGCTTTTTCACTCCCGGTTTGCCCATATCGGGTTAATCATGTAGTTAAAGTCCCCATGGTCCAAGCGAAAAAAAAGCGCATCGCCCTGATCGCCCATGACGGCAAAAAGGCCGACATGGTCGGCTTCGTCAAAGACAACCTCCGTTTCATCAAAAGCCAGGAGATCATCGCCACCGGAACCACCGGCAGCTATCTCGAGCAGGCTGGTCTCAAAGTCCGCAAGGTCGAGAGCGGACCTCAGGGCGGCGACGCTCAGATTGCGGCAATGATCGTCGAGGGCAAGCTCGACGGCATCATCTTCCTCCGCGACCCCTTGGGCATTCATCCCCACGAGCCCGACATCTTCATGCTGCTCCGCTTGGCCGACGTCCACAATCTGCCCTTGGCAACCAACCTCGCCACCGCCAAAATCCTCATCCGGGGGCTTTGAGCTTGGAAGAGGTCAAGAAAACCTTCAACGAGATTGCCGAACGCTATGACCGGCAGCGCCGCAAGCTGATTCCTTGCTTCGACGATTTTTACCGGGCGGTGGTGGAGATGGTTCCGTTTTCGCCCGAGGGGCCTTGGCGTTTCTTGGACCTGGGCGCCGGGACCGGGTTGTTGACTCAGCTTCTTCGAGAACGTTTTTCCAAGGCCGAATACACCTTGATGGATTTCTCCTCCGAGATGTTGGGTCAGGCCCGAACGCGCTTCGCCGGCCAGGACGGCTTTCGATTTCTCGAGGCCGATTACGCCGCTGCCG
>JBIOXX010000473.1:0-3992 GCA_044869875.1 bacterium
CCAGAGATGGCCCGAGACCTCTTGATGATCGACCTCAAGGTCGCTTAGAGCGGTGTGGCAGCGGGGGCACCAATTGATCAAGCGCTGGGCGCGGTAGATCTTGCCCTCTTCGTAGAGCCGGACGAAGACCTCGCGGACTGCCTGCGACAGCCCTTCGTCCATGGTGAAGCGCTCATGGGCGTAGTCGAGGCTGCAACCCAGCTTCTTGAGCTGGTTGCGGATCGTGCCGCCCGATTCTTCCTTCCATTGCCAAACCCTTTGGATGAAGGCCTCGCGGCCCAAATCGTCGCGGGTCTTGCCTTCGGACCGAAGCTGGCGCTCGACCACGTTTTGGGTGGCAATGCCGGCATGATCCATGCCGAAGACCCACAGGGTCGGCCGGCCTTCCATCCGGTGGAAGCGAATTAAGATATCCTGAAGGGTGTTGTTGAGGGCGTGGCCCATGTGGAGCGAGCCGGTGACGTTGGGCGGCGGAATGACGATGCAATAGGGATCTTTTCCCGCTGCCTCGTCGGGAGCCGAAAAAACTCCGGCCTTCTCCCAGGCAGCCCACCAGGTCTTCTCGACCTGCTGCGGTTCGTAGACTTTGGGGATCTCGTCTTGTTGAGGGGCGGACATGGAAACCTATTCTTGCATCAGGCGCTCGAGTTGCTCGCGGATCAGGCGTTCGGCGAGCTCGGGGACGATTTCCCGGGCGACCCGCTCGATCACCTCGGCCGCGATGGCTTCGAGCCGCTCGGGCGCCAAGGGCAGGCCCTCGGCCTTGGGAGCCGCGACGTCGGGCAAGGGAGTGACATCTTCTTCGCCTAATTCTGGATCGTCCCAAACGCTCGACATGAGGCCTCCTTTGCGGGGGGAATCCGCCTTGGTTAAACCATTCCTTCCCGCCGATACAATAGGAAAATCTCTAGCCCAAAATTCATTGAAAATCGAAGATTTTTAAGGGAGTGCTGACGCTTCCGATGAAGAAATACCTCCAAAACCTCCTTCCCTGGCTGATCGCGGCGGCCATTCTCTTCTACCTCTTCCGCAAGATGCCGCCGGCCCAGGTCGCGGCCAGCCTCAAGGGGGTCAATCTCCCCCTCTTTCTCGGTTTTGGCCTCTTTTATTTCCTCCTCATCGGGAGCATCGATACCTGGGTCCTGTCCAAAGTTTTGAGCCGTTTTTCGGCGCCGGTAAGCTTCGTCGAGCTGCTCCCGGCCCGCTGCGTGAGCTATTTGGTCTCGATCGTCAATTACAATGCCGGTCAAGCCGGCATGGCTTTCTATTTGAAGCGGACCAAGGGGGCTAGCCTCTTCAAGACCCTGGGCGCGATCTTTTTCGTCACTATCATCGACCTCTATTGGGTGATCTCCCTGGCCTTCCTCGGCACCTTCTTGATGAAAATCGAATACGCCGGCATCGACGTCCAAACTTGGGTGCGGCGGGTGGCTTATGTTTCGCTGGCGGCGCTCTTCCTTCATTTGGCTTTTTGGCGCGGTTGGTTCGGCAAGCTCCTGCCCAAGGCCATGCATTTCAAGGCCGGCGATTGGCTACGCGGGCGCCACCTCTTCCAGGCCTTCCACCACGCCACTCTCAGCGATTACCTCCGCATTGCATTGTTCCGCTTTCCGATCCACGCCACCATCGTCACTTCTTTTTGGTGGGTGGTGCGCTTGGGCGGCGGCGCCATTCCGCTTCGCGACATTATCGCCTCGGTTCCGATCGTCCTGCTGATGGGCGCGCTGCCGCTGACTCCCGGCGGCTTGGGCGCCACTCAGCTCGCCACCGTCGAGCTGCTCAAAAATCACACCCAGACTCCACCGGGCGTGCCGGCCGCCGAGCTGCTGCTGGCGCTTTCCCTTTCCTGGATGGCCCTGAACTATTTCTTCAAGGCCTTGGCCGGCCTGCTGATGCTGCGCCGGGGCTCGCGGGAGCTGTTTCGAGAAACCGTCGATGATGCAGCGCATTAGCATTTTTCCCTTGGCCAACCCCTCCACCTTCCGTGCTAATATATCGACAAGAGAGGTGAAGCGGGTATGGATGATGCGATACGGGTCATCGAAGCTTCGGGACTCGAGGATTATTTCCGCCAGGAAATTCAGAGTGTCTTTCACAGCCAAAGGGTTCGGGCCCATCCCAACACCGAATTCTATCTAGTCCGTCTACTCTCCGACTTCGGCCGTAGCGACCAGCTCTATGAACAAGAAGACCAGGCCCTCGCCATCCTCTATCTGCAATCGATCCAAGACAACGGCCTCTCCGGTTTGCGGCTGCTCAAGCAGATCGCCGACTTCGCCCTCTACATCTCAGGCTTCTTCCAGGACTCGCTCCAGCGCCAGAACGTCGATCTCAGCTATTACGTCGCGATGGGCGGCAATGCCTACCGCCGCCTCCACACCCGGGCCCGCGACACCAGCCACGGCGAATCCTTCGCCGAGACTTTCCGCGAGCTTTCCCAGGGCTTCGTCCGCTTCGTCGACGTCCTGGCCGAGATCAGCGAGCGCTCCAAAATGTCGACCGACGTCGAGCTGCTCCGGCTCTACGAGAAATGGCTCTCCACCAAGTCGGAAAGGCTGAAGGCTAAGCTGAAGGCGCTGGGCATCGATCCCTTGCACCTCGATTTTCCTTCGACCCGGCATTGAATGCTTCAAGACCTGCAAAACTGGATCGAGAGTACCTACCGACTGGAGATCGAAGAAGACCTCTCGCCCTACCTGATCGGCAAACGGGAGCTGAAGCGCTTCCTCAAACCCGGCGACCCCTTTCGCCAAGCCGAGGAAGTGGTGCTCTGCACCGAGAGCGGCGGCGAGTGTTTCTTGGGCCTTTATCTCCGGCTTCGCGGCAGTCGGCTCCACCGCACACTGACGGCATTAGAGGGCGTCTCCCATCTCCGGCTGATGATGCACCGCTTAAAATCCGGCGAGAAATTAAGCCGCTTGGAGCTCGAGCTCCAAGCCGAGGTCGATAAATTCGTCTTTCTTAGGCTGCAAAAACCCGGCGAAGATCCGGCCTTCCATCTGCGCCGCGCCGCTGAGCTGCCGGGCCTGAGCGCCGAACAGCGCCGGCTCTATGGGGATTCGCTGCGCCTCGCCAACCGCTATTGCCGGCGGCTGGAGCGGGAATTCCTCTCCACCCATTCCCAAGACGGGCTCTTCCGGGAGCTGCGGGCCTTCTACCGGATGAGCCATTGGCGAAAGCTGGAGCATTTGGGCGCTCCGTGATAAGCAGCCCACCGTGAAAATTTTCCGTCTCGCGCTTTTTTTATGTTTGCTCCTCGGTCTCCTGGGACCGAGGTCGTCCCTCGCCACTCCGCCCCCGCTCCGCGGCATGGCTCTCGGCCTTTTCAGCAAGGAGCCGAACTACAACTACGGCAAGGACTTGAAAGAGATGAAGGCGATCGGCGTCAACGCCATCCTCCTGGTCGTCAATTGGTACCAGGCCGACATTCGGGCCAACTTCATCGAATCGCGGCCCGACAACGGCCAAGAGAACAGCACCATCACCGACCAAAAGCTGATCCGGGTCATCAAGCAAGCCCATGCCCTCGACATGAAGATCGTCCTCTTTCCTTACCTCCGCTTCGACTATCGCAGCCCCACCGATTGGCGGGGCGTTCTGGCGCCTAAGGACTTCAAGATTTGGGCCCGAGCTTATGAGAATTTCATCCTCCACTATGCCGATCTAGGGAAAGCCAACGGTGTCGAGCTGCTCAGCATCGGCAGCGAGCTGGGTTCGCTCGAGAGCAAAACCGAATTCTGGACCGGCTTGATTCGCAAGGTTCGGCAACGCTTTCCCGGCGAGCTGCTCTACTCGGCCAATTGGGACCACTACAGCTATCCGACTTTTTGGCGGGAGCTCGACTACATCGCGATGACCTCCTATTACCCGCTTTCGAAGGGACCCAACCCGACCTTCCCCGAGCTGCTCAAGACCTGGCAGGACCTCAAGAAGAAGATCCTCGCCTTCAAGAACCAGTATCCGCAAAAACTGATCTTCACCGAGGTCGGCTA
>JBIOXX010000474.1:0-5674 GCA_044869875.1 bacterium
AGGCTTCGTCGGCCAAGGCCGGTTTGAAGGCCATCAGGGATAGAGCCATCAGGATCGTCGAACGGCATACTTGCTTTCGCATAAATCCTCCTAATTTTCAGCGACGATGATCCGTCGTTAGGAGCGATTGTCCGCGCATCGGCCGCGGCCCATCCATAGTCAGTTTGGCGAGTCCGGAATCTCGACTTTCCCGCTTTCCACTCAGGCTCTTGAGAAGGGGCCCGAGTGCCACTCAGTCAATGTAGACTATAGAAAGAAAGCAACAATTCGCCCCTTTCTCTGATAAAACAAGCAAGCTCGGTTTAAGCGGGGTCTCATGAGTTCGCCGAGCCTGTCGACACAGCTATCGTCTCTTCCAATCCATTTTACTGCCGAAAATTCAGACTCTTACTCCTTATCCGGGGAATTGGTCGACTTTTTACTGAGCAAGGCGGAGTTAGCCAATCAATTTTCGAAAACACAGCGCGCTGAATTGCTTTCCCTTCGCCAGGAAAAGGACCCCCAGCTTTTATTTCAATCACTGATTTCCCTGGCCTCGCGACTCGAAGCTTCCAATAAAATCGAGCCGGCCGCCCTCCTCTATTCGCTAGTATCCAGCGCGGGAAATGTCCCCACCCCGGAAAACTCCAATGTCACCTTTTCGCAAAAGGCCCAAAAGCGTCTTTCGGCTTTTCAAGGAGAGGGAAACTTCGGAGCCCGCTTTGAGTTCCTGTTGAAAAAATTCGCCGCCGAATCCACCGATGGAAAAATCATTTTCCCCATGATGGCGGGAACAACGATTTACGCCTTGGGCCGAACCGCCGTGCTCGGCCGCCTTGCCATCAACAGCAATGGCGCATGGTACGCCAAGGGAATGGCGGCAAGGCTCTTGTCCTCCACCGCCGGCTTCGCTCTTGAAGTCCCCACCTTCACCCTCGCCTCTCGGGGAATGCGTCGCTTGGGCGGCTCCGATCCCCGACGGCAACCGGGACTGAGCGATGAGTTGATGGGAGCAACAAGCACTTTGGGCCTCTTGAAAGTCGCCGGCTTCGCCGGGAATCAAGCCTTTCTTAAATTTCACGGCATCAATGAGTTAGGCGCGGCGTCGCGTCTGGCCGGCCTCACCAAATTCACTCAGCCTCTGGCCAACCAAAGCTCGATGTTCTTCGGCCTGCTGGCGGCGCACAAGCTGGAAGAAAAAAGACTAGGGCTCGAACCGGCCGAAATGGGAACGGTGATCACCGACACCCTGGCTTCGATGGCGAGCTTGGGCGTGGGCGCTCATTTGGGGAGCAAAGTCTTGGGAAGGAACTATGCCCGACTTCACGCCGAGCTTGGCATTCGAGCCGATATCTACACCAAATTCGCCGAGGCGAAGCTCCAAGAAAAACGCCATCCGCTCCTTAGCCCTTGGCTGTCGCCGGCGATGATGATGTTGGGAGCGGGCGGCCTCGGCGGGGGCGAAGGCGGATCTCAAAAGAAATCGCCAGCTAAAAAAGTCGCTCTTCCAAAGCCCATTAAGATTGAGATCGATCGTCTCGTCCAAGAACGTTATTTGGAAGATATTAATTTCTTATATACGACCATCATACCGACCGAAAAGGCGCTCAAACAAGGCCAGAACAGGCTCCGGCGGAACTTGACTCAACAGGCCGCGTCGATATTGGAAGCGAGCCTAAACCACCACACTACGAACCAGGTCGGATATCCTCTTTCGAGTAAGGACAAATCTCAACTGAGCGAAAGCCTACGCCAATCTTCTCGGGAAAGAGTGGCGGGAATCGGCCGTCTCGACGAGCTTACCTTCCTTGCCAAGCTCGGTGAGTTAGGAGCGGTCGAGATCCTGGCTAAACAGGCCATATATAAGCCGGAAGCCGTTCGCCGACTGGGTCAATTAGCGAAGGATCTCGGGTCACGAAATTCTGAATTCCTCCGCTGGGGCGAGGACCCCGAACAGCCTCTTCCCATTCAAAGCCGAGTTGCGGCTTTTAGGGCTCTCCAAAAGCTGGATTCTGAATTGGCTCAAAAGCCGAAGAATACGAAGCCTGACAAATTCGAACACCTCAATCCTTATAACGAGGGGGTCCGAGAGATGCTCCTCTCGGAAACGGCTGGCATGCAGGCCGTTCTGGTGGGCATGGGTGGTTTAGGAGGTGGTGGACCCAAAGAAAAGCCTAAAGCTAAAAGCGCATCGATCGAGGAATTGGAAAAAGAAGACACTCAAAAGGAAACGGGCGTATCGGAAGTCTGGGCTGATCAGGCGACTAAAAGCCATTGGTGGAGAAACGCTAAAATTGGACTCTCAATAGAGCGTGAATTTAAAGCCGCCGACAAAATAGGGAAATTCGAGGATGGGAATCGCTGGAATCGCGCCAATCCAGGCCCCGAAGGTCAATTTGATTTGGCGGCGCTTCAGCTGAGGGGAAATTTCGATTCAGGAGGACCACAGCCGCCTATGAAAGTAGCCCCGCGTCGCCGGTTTTACCGACTTGGTGCAGCTTCGGACCACGAACGTTTAACAAGAATGGACCGACCTTCGCCCCTTCAGTATCGGGAAGCAATTAGAGATCAGCTATCCCGATTAGCGAAAGCTGGCGAAGAAGACTGGCAATCGGCAAGAGCTCTGGCAACGGAATTACAGGCAAAAATTTACGAACAAAACAATCCGGAAAAATTTTCGCAAGAGCTGGCTGGAGAAAATTTATACTACATATTACATCTACAAAAGCAGGGCTATCCCGCTGGCGAGGTCAGCACTTTACTAAAAGCCTTGGACCGTTCCCTACGTGGTGAAATTGACATGAAAGAAGTCCGAGACCAATGGGCGGAACTGCTGCGCCATAAGCCCGTTTCGCCCTCTCAAGATTAAGGAATTTCTAGAATCTCCACCTTGCCACTCTGCAAATCGTAGTAGCCACCGACCACCTTTAACTTCCCCGACTGCACCAGCGGCGCCAAGACCGGCGCCGATTGGCGGAGCTGCTTCACCACCCAAGTCACGTTCCACTTGATCGCGCAGCTCAGCTGATCCTTGAGCTCGCAAGTGCTTCCCACCAATGAACCGCGAATCACGTTGGCCAGCCACTCGATGTGGCCGGGCAGGGTCTTGTTCTTCAAGGCGGCTTCAACCGCCCCGCATTTGGAATGGCCCAGGACCAGGATCAGCGGTGTATTTAGGACGCCGGCGGCGTACTCGACGCTGCCGGTAATGATCTCGTCCAAGGTGTTGCCGGCCACTCGGATCACGAAGAGATCGCCCAAGCCTTGATCGAAGAGGACATCCGGCGGGACCCGCGAGTCGGCGCAGCCCAGGATGACGGCGAAGGGATGCTGTTTTTCGACGATCTCGGCTCGGCGAGCCTCGTCTTGATTGGGACGGAGCGGAGTGCCGGCGACAAAACGCTGATTACCCTCGATCAATCTTTGGAGAGCTTCGCCGGGGTTGGGGCCCTTGGCCCAGCCGATAGCCGGAATCCAGAAGAGGGAAAATAAGAAGAATCGAATGAGGCGCGGCATAGCTCCTCCTTTATTTTTGGGAATAACCCGAGGGTGCATCGGACTTGGCTGGGAAAAGCTCAGCCGAGCGGCTTAACTCGACCATCTTGCCGGGAAAGAGCCCGAGATAGAATACCCCCAGCACCAGCAAGGCCAAGAGAATCTTGAAAGCCGGTCCGACCCGCGGCACTTCGAGGGTCTTTTCGCGGTGATGGAAATACATCCGAACGATCGGGCCCAGGTAGTAATAGAGCGAGATCGCGCTCACCAGGATTCCGGCGATGGCCAGAGGATAAAGCCCGACTTCGATGGCCTGAGAGAAGAGATAGTACTTAGCGAGGAAGCCGGCGGTCGGCGGCACGCCGGCCAGCGAAATCAGAAAGACGCTCAAAGCCGCGGCCAGCGCCGGATGGCGGTCGGCCAAGCCGTCCAAGTCGTGGAGCTGATTCACCTCGGCCCCCCGGCTCGACAGCAAGGTCAAAACGGCGAAAACGCCCAGGGTCATCAGGCTATAAACTGCGAGATAAGTGAGAATCGGGCTGATCGCTTCGCTGCGAAAACCGCCGGCCACCAGGGCCGCAAAGCCAAGCAGGATGTAGCCGGCGTGGGCGATCGAGCTGTAGGCCATCAGCCGCTTGAGATGCTGCTGGCGGAGAGCGACCAGGTTTCCGATAACCATCGTCGCGAAGGAAAGCATCACGATCCACTTCTGCCAGGGCAGGCTCGACGAAGGAGCCCAGGCTTGCATCACCCGCAGCAAGGCGCCGAAGGCCGCCACTTTTACTCCGGCCGCCATGAAGCCGGTCACCGGCATCGGCGCGCCGTCGTAGGCATCGGGAGCCCAGAAGTGAAAAGGCACCGCCGCGACTTTGAAAGCAAAACCCAAGAGGATGAGCAAGGCGCTGAGCTGATAGATCGGCTGAAGAGCCGGATCGCGGAGCGCCGCCGGCAATCTCGCCAAATCCATCGTCCCGGTGGCGCCGTAGAGCATGGCGATGCCGAAGAGCAGGAAAGCCGTCGCCACCGAGCCCAAGAGGAAATACTTGAAGGCGGCCTCGCCGGAGCGCGGATCGTAGCGCCGAAGACCGACCAAGGCGTAGAGCGAGAGGCTCATGATCTCCAGGCCCAAGACGAAGACCAGGAGCTGAGTCGTGAAGACCATGGTGGCCATCCCGAAAACCGTGAAGAGCAGCAAGGTGTAGTACTCGGGAATCGTCTCGGACTGGGAATTCCAATAGCTGTAAGAGACCAGGACCGTCACGAAGCCGATCAGGCACATCAGGGCGCTCAAGAGGTTCCCAAAACGGTCAAACACCAAAAGATCGAAGGCCGCCGAAACTCCCAGATCGGCCTGATGGTAGAAACCTTGGGTGCAGAACAGAAAACCCAGCGCCGCCACCAAGGCAGTCAGCTTGGCCCGATTCCGGGCCGGGAAAGCCGCCGGGATCAGCGAAAACAAAGCCAGGCCCAAGAGGCTCAAATAAGGCCATTCCAATTCCCAAAGGCGGGCGAGCTCGAGACTCATGGCGTCACCCTCCTACCCACCTGAACCTTGGCACCTTCGACCCGCTCGATCAGAGCCTGGGTCGCGGGCTCGATCTTTTTCAAAAAGTAATTCGGCTTCACGCCCATCCAGACGATCAAGATCAAGAGCGGAACCAGGCAGAGCACCTCGCGACCGCCGAGGTCCTTCAAATCCTTGAGCTTGGAATTGGTCGCCGGCCCGAAGAAAACCCGCTCCACCATCCAGAGCATGTAGACCGCGGCGAAGATCACGCAGAGAGTCGAGAGGATGGTCGCCCGCGGCAACTCGCTGAAGCTGCCCGAGAGGATGAGGAACTCGCCGACGAAACCGTTGGTCCCGGGCAAGGCGATCGAGGAAAAAGTCACGATGAGGAAGATCACGCTGTAGATCGGCAGAAACTTGGCCAAGCCGCCATAGTCCTCGATCTTCCGGGTGTGGGTCCGATCGTAGATCATGCCGACCAAGAGAAAGAGCGCGCCGGTGGAGATTCCGTGGTTCAGCATCTGGTAGACCGCGCCGGTCACCGATTGAGGCGTCAACGCCATCAGACCGAGCATGACGAAACCCAAGTGCGAGACCGAAGAGTAAGCGACGAGCTTCTTGATGTCCTTCTGGACCATCGCCACCAAGGCTCCGTAAATAATGCCGATCACCGCCAAGGTCACGAGCAGCGGA
>JBIOXX010000475.1:0-2359 GCA_044869875.1 bacterium
TCCACGGCCGCAAGGGAACCCGGAGCGCGCCGACCGTCATCAACTCCACCTACTACTTAGTCCAATTCTGGGACGGCCGGGCCAAGAACCTCGAAGAGCAAGCGCTGGGCCCGATCGTCAATCCCTCGGAGATGGGTCGGGGTAAGCATGAGGAAATGATCGCGACCTTGAGCGGCATCCAAGCCTATAAGCCGCTTTTCGAAAAGGCTTTCGGCGATCCCAACATCACCAAGGAGCGGGTGGTCATGGCCATCGCCTCCTTCGAACGCACCATCTTGGGTGGGAATTCCAAATTCGACCGCTACGGCAACGGCGACAAGACCGCGATGAACGAGGCGGAGATCCGCGGCCAAGAGCTTTTCTTCGGCAAGGCCAACTGCACCAAGTGCCACGTCGGCACCATTTTCAGCGACAGCGACTTCCATAACCTCGGCGTCGGGATGAAAGCGGTAAAACCCGACTTCGGCCGCTTCGAGGTGACCAAGGACGACAAGGACAAGGGCGCTTTCAAGACGCCGTCGGTTCGCGACGTGACTCGCACCGGCCCCTACATGCACGATGGTTCGATCAAGACTTTGGAAGAAGTCGTCGAGCTCTACGACAAGGGCGGCGAGCCCAACAAATATTTGGATTTTCGGGTGGTGAAGCTGAATCTGACGCCGCAGGAAAAGACCGACTTGGTCAATTTCATGAAGGCTTTGGACAGCGATCCTTATCCGATGGTGGCCGAGCCGGCGTCATTTCCACAATAAGTGTTCTTCTTTAAGGATTGAGGGCGACCGGTCCGTTACCGAAAATATAGGTTAGAATCGAAGCGACGAGGTCGGAGTCCTCCGCAACCGGCTTCGGTTCTGACTTCGGCTCCTCGGTCGGCGGCGCATAAGGAGGCGGTTCGCATTGGTAGAGCCGAATTTTTCCGCCCTCCCAGCGCAGGCTCATCACCACTTCCTTCTCCATCCTCTCTTCGGGCTGGAAAATCCACCAACCGGTATTCCCCAGATAGCGCTCGTCCATGTGGACGGTGACCTTCATGGTGAAGCCATCGGGAGTGGGAACCGAATCTTCTTCTTCGATCTTCGAAGGGGTGATGGGATTGAAATAGGATTGATTGATCTCGCGCTCCAAACGAATCCGGGCGTCGCGCATCTCGAGATCGTTGATGACGCCGTCGAGCTTGTACTCGTCCAGGCAATCGTCAGGCCCGTTGCTATCGCAGAACGCCGCGTTGCTGGCGTAATAGGCCTCGTAAATCTTTTGGCCGCTAGTGTTGGTGATCCAAACTTTCCCGCCCATACCCACTCTCCTTGGAAAATTACTTCACGACCTGGCGGAGCTGGCTGCCCGGGTGGCCGGTGCTGAACCCATCCTTGACCGGTTCCGGCTGGGGCGGCGTGGGCTGGTTGCGTCCGCTGGAGGCGCTGGCTCGGGCAGCGGCCTTCTCGGCTCGGATGTCGGACTCCTTCTGAGCCCCGGCCACTCGCGGGTCTTTGCTTAAATTATGGAAGAAATCTTTGAAATCCGAGAACCAAACCATGAGAGTCTCCTTTTGTTTGTCTCAGCCGAGACACGACTATATAAAGCAACGAGGATGCCAAAAATATTAATCAATAATATCAATAATTTATATCTGTGAATGGCTCGCCGAGCCCGTCACTAGTTCACACCTTGGGAACGAAACCGGGACTGAAAACCCCATCGATTAGAGGTTGAATGGGCGACTTCGATGACGTAAGAGGCGGAAGGTTTTAGAGAGGTTAGCCTATGTCCCTCACCATCATCGGAACCGTCGCCCTCGACACCGTCGAAACTCCATTCGGAAAGCTCGATGAGGGCTTGGGCGGCTCGGCCACCCACTTCGCGGCTTCGGCCAGCTTTTTCAGCCCGCTTTCGCTGGTCGCGGTCGTCGGCGAGGATTTTCCCGAAAAGCACGTCGAATTCTTCAAAAGCCGTCCCATCGACTTGGATGGGCTTCAGCGCCTACCCGGCAAAACTTTCCGCTGGAAGGGCCGCTACGAGCACGATCTCAACAACGCCCAGACCCTCGACACCCAGCTCAACGTCCTGCTCGACTTTGCTCCCCAACTGAACGTCGGCGCCCGGCGCAATAAGTTCCTCTTCCTCGGCAATATCGATCCGACCTTGCAGACCCAAGTCATCGATCAGATGGAGGGCGAACCCTTCATTGCGATGGACACGATGAACTTTTGGATCAACGACTATCGCGAATCGCTGCTCAAGACCCTGAAGAAGGTCGACATGCTGGTCATCAATGAGGGCGAGGCCCGGCTTCTGGCCGACACGCCCAACTTGGTCAAGGCCAGCAAGATCATCCGCGGGCTCGGTCCGAAGACCTTGATCG
>JBIOXX010000476.1:0-7919 GCA_044869875.1 bacterium
ATGACGTTCATCTCGATCGGCTCGACGGTGAGGCCGCGGGAGCGGAAGTACTCGATGGCCTCGCCGATCTTGTCGTCCTCGCCTTCCAGCTCCAGCGCGATCAAGCCGACCGAGTCATTGACCGAAGCGCTGCGGATATTGAAGCGGACCTTGTACTTGTCGTACATGTCGCAGATGATGGCGTCTTTCACCGTGTCGGTGGGAAAGGTCAGGTAGACTTTTCGTTTCACTTTCGAGGCCATAAAAAACTCCTTATCATTTTCCCTTTTCGTACAAAGCATCAAACTCCGCAAGCTTCGCATTGATTATTTTGGGCTCGCCGACCTTGCCGACCAGGACTTCCTGGGTCTTGAGGCCATTGCCGGTGATGCAAAGGGCCAGGCTCTCATCCTTGGGGATCCGGCCTTGGGCGATCAGCTTGCGGGCCACTCCCAAGGTCACGCCGCCGGCGGTCTCGGCGAAAATGCCCTCGGTCGAAGCCAAGAGCTTCATCGAATCGACGATCTCTTCGTCGGTGACGTCCTCGCCCCAGCCGCCGCTCTTCCGCATCACGTTGGCGGCGTAGAAGCCGTCGGCCGGATTGCCGATCGCCAGCGATTTGCAGATGGTGTTGGGCCGAACCGGCTTGAAGAGCTCCCAGTCGCTCTTCACCGCGGTAGTGATCGGCGAGCAGCCGGTGGCCTGAGCGCCATAGACCTTGGTGTCGTTCTTGGCGAGCAGGCCGATCTTGACCAGCTCATCGAAGGACTTGTGAATCTTGGTGATCAGCGAGCCGCCGGCCATCGGGACAACGATGTGCTTGGGCAGCTTCCAGCCGAGCTGCTCGGCGATCTCGTAGCCCATCGCCTTCGAACCTTCGGCATAGTAGGGCCGAATGTTGATGTTGACGAAGGCCCACTTGTACTTGGCCGCGACCTCGCTGCAGAGCCGGTTCACTTCGTCGTAGGTTCCCTTGATGCCGACCAAGTTGGTGCCGAAAACCAAGGTGCCGAGCACCTTGCCCTGCTCCAGGTCGTAGGGGATGAAGATATAGCTTTCCCAGCCACTGGCGGCGGCGTTGGCAGCGACCGAATTGGCTAGGTTGCCGGTGGAGGCGCAGGCCACCGTCTTGAAGCCGAACTCCTTGGCCTTGGACATGGCGACCGAGACCACCCGGTCCTTGAAGGAGAGGGTCGGATAATTGACCGCGTCGTTCTTGATGTAGAGCTCCTTCACTCCCAGGGCCTTGGCCAGGCGGTCGGCCTTGACCAGCGGGGTCCAGCCGACTTGGGCGCCGACGCCGGGCTCGCCGTCGATCGGGAGCAGCTCCTTGTAGCGCCACATCGTCGTCGGCCGGCTCTTCAAAGCCTCCAGAGTCAGCGACTTCTTGATCTCGTCGTAGTTGTAAACGACCTCGAGCGGACCGAAGCAGAACTCGCAGACGTGCAGCGGCTCCTTGGGATAGAGGTGGTGACATTCTCGGCATTGCAGCCCTTTGACGAAACTCACGTTGGCTCCTTTACGATTTAAAAAACTTCTCAATGCTGAAATAGCGCTCGCCCTTGTCGGGAAAAATCGTCACGACCCGTTTGCCCGGTCCCAGCTCGGCGGCCAAGCGCCGGGCGGCGACGAAGGCCGCGCCCGAGGAAATTCCCATCAACAAACCCTCGCGCCGGGCGAGCAGCTTGCTCGCCTGATAGGCTTCCTCGTCGCTCACGGTCTCGATCCGGTCGATCAGCCCTCGGTCGAGGATCTCGGGAACGAAGCCCGCCCCGATCCCTTGAATGCGATGGACTCGGGGCGGCTGGCCCGAAAGCACCGCGGCCGCGGCCGGCTCCACCGCCACGATCCGGCAAGCCGGGTGGCGCTCCTTCAAAACCGATCCGACGCCGGTCAAAGTCCCGCCGGTGCCGACTCCGGCGACGAAGGCGTCGATGCCGCCCTCCGGAAATTCCTGGAGAATCTCCGGACCGGTGCTGCGGCGATGGGTCTCGGGATTGTCGGGATTGCTGAATTGCCGGGGCATGAAACAGCCGGGGTTTTGCCGCGCCAGCTCTTCGGCCTTGGCAATGGCGCCGGGCATTTCTTCTTCAGCCGGCGTCAGGACGATCTCGGCGCCCATTTCCTTCATTAAATAGCGCCGCTCGACGCTGTAATTTTCGGGCATGACCAGGACCAGGCGGTATTTTTTCACCCCACAGACCAGGGCCAAGCCGATCCCGGTGTTGCCGCTGGTCGGCTCGATGACGGTGTCGCCGGGCTTGAGCTCGCCCCGCCGCTCGGCCCCTTCGATCATGCCGAGGCAGATCCGATCCTTGACCGAGCCGCCGGGATTGAAAGATTCGAGCTTGGCGTAGACCTCGGCCCCGTCCTCGGCCGTGGAGGCTTTCAGTCGAATTAGCGGCGTATGGCCAATGCTTTCTAAAATCGAGTTCATCGGGCAAAAAAAAACCTCTTCCGGTTGTGGAGAGGCCATCCTTAAATCTGCTTATCTCATCCCGAAAGGGTCGGAAGGAGCACCCGCCTTTTAACGGGTTGCTGTGGGGTCAAAGGGCCGGATCCCTCGCCCACTCTGGATAAGCAGGTCAAATTGTCTAAGCCGGCGAATATCGCGGCGGCAATTGGGCTGTCAATACAAAATCCTTGGCAGAACCCCTCAAAATCCGTAATCTTTCGGCTTCGAGCCTTCTTTTCGAGAAAACCTCAAATTCGGGTAATTGAGTGCGAATTCGATCCCCTTTCCGCCTTCTTTTTGCCACCTTCATTCTACTTTTCGCTTTTTTGGCCCTGCGGGAGGCCAAGGCCGGCTATTTCGATCCCAAGCTCAAGTGGTACACGCTGACCACCGAGCACTTCAACATCAACTATCATAACGGCACCGAAGCAGTGGCCTTCCGGATGGCCGGGATCGCCGAGAAGGTCTTTGCCGAACAATCGCCGAAGTTCGAGTGGAAGCCCTGGGGCCGGACCGAGGTGGTGATTACCGATACCACCGACTTGAGCAACGCCTTCACGACTACCCTGCCCTATAACTATATATTGTTGTTCGTGGCGATCCCGCAGGGCGATTCGACGCTCAACTACTACGACGATTGGCTCCACGACCTCTTCATCCACGAGTACACCCACACCCTCCACCTCGACATGTACGGCGGCATCACCAAGCCCTTCCGCTGGATACTGGGCCGCATCGTCACGCCCAATGGCCTGACGCCGGGTTGGGTTCGCGAGGGCATCGCGGTCCAGCAGGAGTCCTTGGACGGCAAGGGCCGGGTCAACAATTCCTTCTCCGACATGATGCTGCGGACCGACATCTTGAACGATCAATTCCTGGCCATCGACCAGATGGCCGGATTGCAATTCGAATGGCCGGGCTCGAACGCGGCTTACATCTACGGCGGGAAATTCTGGGACTATTTGGTCACGACCTACGGCCAGGATAAGATCGTCGAGTTCTCCAAGCGCTACAGCAACTCGATGTGGCTCTTCTCGCTCAACAACAAGGCCCGCCGAACTTTCGACGACAAGAACTTTTACAAGCTCCACAAGGAGTGGAAGGAATTCCTCGCCAAGAAGTACCAAGCCCAAAAGCAGGAGGTCGAGGCCAAGGGATTAACCTCGCTCGGCGCCCTCGCTCACGTCGACAAGGGAAGCCTGGGCGAGCCGACCTTAAGCCCCGACGGTAAATTCATCCTCTATTCCAAGACCGACCTGAGCAATAAGCCCGAGATCCGGCGGATCAACGTCGACGGCAGCGGCGACGAGCGGGTTTACAAGGGCCGCACCGGCACCCAATACAGCTTCTCACCCGACGGCAAGAAGGTCGTTTACAGCTCGATGGGGAGCTACAAATTCTACTACAAGTATTTCGAGCTCTTCGAGTTGGACTTGGCCACCGGGAAATCGAGCCAGATCACCCAGGGTCAACGGGCCTTCCATCCCGACTATGCACCCGACGGCAAGAGCATCGTCTTCGTCAAGAACCAGCTCAACGGCACTCAGCTCGGGATCTACGACGTTGCCACCAAGAAAATTAAGTTGATCGGCCAAGCCGAGACCGCGGTCCAATTCAGCTTTCCCCGCTTCGCGCCCGACGGACAGACCATCGCGGTCAGCGCCTGGAAGAACGGCAACCGCGACATCTATTTGTATGATTTGAACGGTACGGTGCTGAAGCAGGTCACCCAAGACAAGGCCATCGACCTGTATCCCTCCTTTTCCAAGGACGGGCGGGAGCTCTTCTTCACCAGCGACCGGAGCGGGATCACCAACGTCTATCGTTACAACTTCGCGTCCGGCCAGACCGAACAGGCCAGCAATATCTTGACCGGCCTCTTCGCGCCCCAGTTCAACGGCAGCAAGATGATCGTTCAGAATTACTACGGCCGGGGCTACGATTTGAAGGTCTACGATTATAATCCGGCGCCGATCGCGGTCGCCAAGCCGGAGCCGGCAAAATTGAAGGGCAAGAGGGGGAAAAAGAAGAAAGTCGCGGTAGCTCAGGTTGAAGCGGCCCCGGCTTCACCGGCCCAAGGAGATTTAGCGGTCGGCGATCCGATGGCGCCGAAACGAAGGGCGATGAGCGTCGAGCCTTCGGCGCCCACTTCATCGACCGAAGTGTCGGCCACCGCCACCGCGGCGACCACCCCCGGCGCCAGTGCCGAAAGCGAGGCCACGACCGCGACGCTCGAGCCACCGGGGGAACTACAGCCCAAGAAGTACAATCCCTTCAAGAAGCTTTTCATCCCGCGCTACATCATGCCGAACATCTACTTCGGCGACAGCGTCACGATCACCGCCGACATCGGCAGCGCCGACCCGCTGGGCTGGCATCGTTGGACCGCCGGCGTCAGCTACCGTACCGACGCCAATTTCCTCGGCGGCCAGTTCGCCTACACTTACAACCGGCTGAAACCGACCCTCTTCGCCAATTTCTACGACTTCGTCGTCGACTACGGCGACATTTTCGGCACCGGCTCCAACTTCTTCGAAGAGCGGCAGCGGGCTTCGGTTGGCGCCAGCCTCGGCACCGGCCGCCACAACATCGCCGGCTATTACTTCTTCGAGCACCGTTCGGCCGATTCGGCGATCCCGCCGGGCGCGGTCCTACCGCCGACCCTCGGCAATTTCTCGGGTTTCGGAGTGCGTTATAGCTTCACCCGAGTCGACCACTTCCCGGCCAGCATCAGCCTCGAAGGCGGACCCCGCATCCAGTTGAGTTTCGAAGCCACCGACCAGGCCCTCGGCTCTTCGCCGAACAACGAGCAGATCATCTTCTCCGGCGATATGCGCGAATACGTCCCACTGCCGCTTGACGGTCACGTCCTGGCTTTTCGGATTGCCGGCGGCATCGCCTGGGGTGACCAGCTGCTCCAAGGTACCTTCCGTCTCGGCAGCGCCCTCGGCGAAGGCACCCTGGCCGCGGTGACCCCGCGACTCTTCACCCTTCGGGGCTTGCCCAACATTACTTTCGCCGGCGAGCGAGCCTTGCTGATGAGCGGTGAATACCGCCTCCCGCTGATCCACCCCCAGCGCGGCTTGGGAACGACGCCGATTCATCTCAACCAGATGTACATGGCCTTTTTCGCCGACTACGGCTCGGTCTGGAACGACAACATCGACTTCGACAACTTCCTGCTCGGCGTTGGCGCCGAGCTCCGCGGCGATTTCGTTCTCGGCTATGGCCTGCCGATCACGGCCCGAATCGGCTACGGCATCATCGTCGTCGGGAGACAGTTCATCCAAGGCTTGAAGGACCCGATCCTCAACACCGACATCACCAACGGCACGTTGATCCTCTCGCTTGGCACTTCGTTCTAGTGCGACGGCCTTAAATCCCCCCTTCCCCCCTTTTTCAAAGGGGGGTAAGAAGGCCAAACCATGCGTGCAGCTTTGTTATTCATCCCTCTGCTTCTGCTTTCCTCAACCTTGCTTGAGGCTAAACCGAAGAAAAAAACCTCGGAGACCTCCGAGCTCACCATCACCGGTCTCGTCTTCAGCGGCCGCTTCAGCGAAGCCGGGGCGGCCCTCGACGGCGTCCTCGGCAAGAAAGCCAAGGGTCCTTGGAAGGAGAGGCTCCGATTCATCGCGGCCTACGTCGAGCTTCAATCCGGCGACAAGGCCAAGGCCGCCAAGCTCTTCGGCGAGCTGGAGGCCAAGGGTCCGCTCAAAGATTACATCGTCTACTACCGGGCCTTGGCGCTTCGCGAATCGGGCCGGGCTGTGGAAGCCATCCCGCTGCTGACCGAGCTCTCGAGCCAAAGCCTGCCGCCCAATCTGGCGGCTAAAATCTCGCGCGATCTGGCGCTGGCTTACTGCAAGACCGGCGACCGCGGCCAAGCCGTCGACCGGCTCAACGCCCTCATCCAAACCGAGCCTTCTCCGACCAAAACCTACCGGCTGCGCTTCGACCGGGCCCGCTGCCTGCTCGACTTGGGCGACAAGGCCGAGGCGGTGGCCGGCCTCGCCAGCCTTTATCGCTCCGAGCCCGAGAGTGAGCTTAGCGGCCAGATCCTCACCGCCTTGAAGGAAGCCGATCCCGAATATCGGGTCGGCGCCGAGGAACATCGAGCCCGTGCCGAGCTCCTGATGGAGCGGAAGCGGCCCGACCTCGCGGTCCTCGATTTCGAAGAAGCCGCCCGGCTTTCGGCGCCGGCGCCGCTCGGGCTCAAGAAAGAGCTGGCCGAGGCCTACTACAAGGCCCGGCGCTACCGCGAAGCCGCGGTCCTCTTCGAGGAGCTGCGCTCCGACCCCGAATCGGGCTTCGGCAGCCAGGACGATCTCGGCGACTTGGCCCGGGCTTACTCCCGCAGCGATCAATTCGATTCGGCCATCGCGGTCTACCGCGAGCTGAACGCCGACGCCGAAAATGCCTACAAGATCGCCTTCCTCAAGATGGACCAGGGCAAGCTCGAGGAATCCAACCGGCTCTTCATCGAGCTGCTCGCCGCTTATCCCAACCATCCCCGGCGCTCGACCGTTGAATGGTTCTTGGCCTGGAACAATTACCGCTTGGGCAATTTTTCGGAAGCCGAGGCTCGCTTCGGCGAAATGCAGGCCAAGGCCGGAAAGGAAAAGACCGAGAGCCGGGCCGCCTATTGGCGGGCCCGCTCGCTCGAGGCGATGAATCGCGGCGCCGAGGCCAAAGCGATTTATTTGGAGCTGGCCGACGACGACAACCTTCCCTACTACGCCCTGCTCAGCTTGAAACGGCTCGAAAAGCTCGAGGCTCCGACTCAAGCGCCGCGTCGCGGAGCCGCCCAGGGCCTGCCCCGGCTGAAGCTCCCGGCGCCCTTCGCTTTGGGCGACCTCGAGTCGGAGGGCGGCAAGGAGTCGGTTCGCCGCTTGAAAGAGCTGCTGCTGGTCGGCTTGTGGGAAGATTTTCTGGCCGAGCTCGATTTCGTCGCCGCCCGCGAGGCGGTCTTGGAGAATTTCTCCGAGATCCGCGACGGATCCGGCGCCACCGCCCAAGACTCGGGTTCCTGGAACGCAAAATTCCCGCCGGCCTACGCGACCCTAGTCACCCTCTTCACCCAAACCCGGCGCATTCCCCCGGCCCTGGCTTGGGCGATCATGCGCGAGGAGAGCCGCTTTCGGCCTCAAGTCGTGAGCGCGGCCAATGCCATCGGCTTGATGCAGATCATTCCTCCGACCGGGGCCGAGATCGCCACCTACCTCCGCCGCTCCTCTTTCAGCCCCGAAGACCTCTACCGGCCGGTGGTCAACGTCGAATACGGCGTTCAATACTTGGCGATGAACTTGAAGCGCTTCTCCGGCAATCTTGTCGATACTATAGCCAGCTACAATGCCGGACCCGAAGCAGTGGAGCGCTGGAAGAAGGCCCGGCCCGGCCGCGATTGGGAGCAGTTCGTCGAGGAAATCCCCTACGCCGAAACCCAAGAGTACGTCCGCAAAGTCCTGCGCTCGTTTTATCTATATAG
>JBIOXX010000477.1:0-4123 GCA_044869875.1 bacterium
TTCGGCCCGAGGCGGTCGAAGTGGGGAAACACGGCTTGATCGTCAGCCGAGGTTTCAGCCGGGGGCTCCTCCTGCCTCAGGTGGCCACCCAATACGGTTGGGATGCCGAGACTTTCCTCAACCACACCGCCGAGAAAGCCGGCCTGTCCCCGCGGGACTGGAAAGACCCGCTAAGCCGGATCGAGGCCTTTACCGCCGAGGTTTTTTCCGAGAAATCTCTTAGAGAAAGCGATAAGGATGAAAGATCCGCTGGCTCTTAAAAAAATGGCGATGCTGGTCGGCAACCTGGCCTTGCACATCATCGGCTATTTCGCCGTCAACGCCTACCTGGCCACCCAAGGCCGGAGCTACGACATCGCCATCGCCCTCGATCACCAGATTCCCTTCATCAAATACTTCGCTCCCTTTTATTCCATCGTCTATTTTATCCCAGTCACGACCTTCTTCCTGATTTGGAAGAATTACGACGCGATCAAAGCCGCGGCCAAGGCCTATGCCGGCGCCGGAATTTTCTGCTTCACTTTCTTCCTAATTTTTCCGGTGAAATACAACCTTCGAGTCGAGCTCGATCCGCCTTACGATTTCTTCACCAATATGCTGCGTTTCTTTTATTACGTCGACCAGCCTTACAACTGCTTCCCTTCGCTCCACGTGGCCTTGGCGACGATCAGCACCGTCATTATCCACCGCTATCGGCCGAGCTTGACGCCGCTTTTCGTCGTGCTCTCGACGATCGTCTCGCTGTCGATCCTTTTCATGAAGCAGCATTACGTGCTGGATTTCGTGGGTGGGCTTGGCGTGACTTTGTTGATGACGGCGATGTTCCTGCCCAGGCCGAAGGTCGAGCTGGCGGGGATTACGAAACGTTTCCCGGCGGCGGAGTCGCTCTGAGATAGGTGTAGCCGTACATCGTCTCTTCGTAGAAATCAATGAGGCTCACCCCGTCCTTGGGCTTGATCGCGCCTTTGCGGACCTGCTGGTCGATCGAAGTCTTCACCGTTTTGACCAATTCCGAAGGCGAATACTGAACCCGCGAGAGCACGTCCTTGACGGTGTCGCCGGGAATCACTTCTTCGAGGTAGTAGTCCTCGGGATCCTCGTCGTCGCAGAAGACGTGGACCTCGTTGACCTGGCCGAAGAGGTTGTGCATGTCGCCCATGATGTCCTGATATCCGCCGAGCAGGAACATCCCGATGAAATAGGGCTCGCCTTCCTTCAATTGGTGGAGCGAGAGGGTGTCCTTGACGTCGACCACGTCGATGAAACGGTCGATCTCACCGTCGCTGTCGCAGGTGATGTCGACGATGGTGGTTTCGCGGCTCGGAGCCTCGGCCAAGCGGTGGACCGGCAAGATCGGAAAGAGCTGGTCGAAGGCCCAATGGTCGGGCGCGGTTTGGAAGAGGCTGAAGTTGGCCAAATACTGATCGGCGAGCTGGTCGCGCAGCTTGGCAGTGTCCTCGGGCGGATGCTTCAGCTTCTCTTGGATCCGGATGATGTCGCGGCAAAGCTTCCAGTGGAGGGTTTCGATCTTAGCCCGAGCTTCCAGGTCGAGGAGGCCGAGCGCAAACATTTGCAAGGCTTCCTCTTTCTTGGCAACGGCGTCGTGGAAGGTCGCGAGGAAGTTCTTGCGGTTCACTCCGGTGACGATCTCACGCATCTCCTGGACGACCTGAACCTCATCGTGACCGTTGGGCAGCACCGGATTGCTGCCGATCTCGATGTTCCCGAAGACCGACATGATGATGCAGGAGTGATGGGCGACGATGGCCCGGCCCGATTCGCTGGTGATGTTGGGCTCGGGGATCTCCTCTTCCTGGCAGATCTGCTGGAGGTTGTAGACGACGTCGCCGACGTATTCTTCGAGGGTGTAGTTCATCGAGGAATCGCCGGTGGTTTGGGACCCGTCGTAATCGACGCCCAAGCCGCCGCCGACGTCGAAATATTCGATCTTGAAGCCGAGCTTGCAGAGCTTGGCGAAGATCCGGGCGCCTTCGCGGACCGATTCCTTGACGGTGCGGATGTCGGTGATCTGGCTGCCGACGTGGAAGTGGAAGAGCTTGAGGCAATGCTCCATCTTCGCTTCCTTGAGGATGTTCACCGCCTGCATGATCTCGGGGATGGTCAGACCGAACTTAGCGAAATCGCCGCCGCTGTGCTCCCAGCGGCCCTTGCCCTTGGTGGTGAGCTTGGCCCGGAGTCCGATATAGGGCTCGATTTGCATTTCCTGGGAGAGCTTGAGGAGTTGGGGCAATTCCGAAATCTTTTCGATCACGACGATGATCTTGCGCTCGAGCTTGCGGCCGAGCAGGGCCAGGCGCATGTAAGGCTCGTCCTTGTAGCCGTTGCAGATGGTGAGCGCCTGGGGGTCTTGATTGAGAGCCAGGACCGTCAGCAGCTCGCCCTTGCTGCCGGCCTCGAGGCCGTAGTGGTAGGGCAGCCCGGCGTCGAGGATCTCCTCGACCACTTCGCGCATCTGGTTGACCTTGATCGGATAGACGCCGAAGTATTGGCCCTTGTAGCCCGACTCTTGGATCAGGCGGCGGAAGGTCTCGTTCAAGGTCACGACCCGCGAGCGCAGGATGTCTTGAAAGCGGATGATGCAAGGAAAGCCGAGGTTCTTCTCCTGGATGTCGTCGACGACATCCATGATGTCGATGCTCGGCCCTTCGCGGCCGTAGGGCAGCACCGAGAGGTGGCCCTTTTCGTTGATGCCGAAATAGCCCGAGCCCCATTTCTCGATGTTGTAGTGCTCGAGGGCCTTGGCGATCGACCATTCATTGGTGGAGTTTTTCTCTTGAGTCATGCTTGAATCGGCGCTCCTATACCGAATCGGCGACAGATTCAAAATAAATTGTGGGCCGGAAGGCCGCAAGGAGATGAGTTTGGCCAAGACTGGGCAAAAGATCGAAGAGATCCTTAAAAAAACATTTTCCCCCGAACACCTCCAGGTCGAGGATGACAGCGCCAAGCATGCCGGTCACGCCGGCGCCCGCCAGGGCGGCGGACACTACCAGGTGACGCTGGTAGCGGCCGTGTTTGTGGGGAAGAGTTTGGTCGATCAGCACCGGATGGTCAATGAGGCCTTGCGCGAGCTGTTCGGCAGCGAAGTCCATGCTCTGGCCCTCCAAACCTACGATCCGGCGGCTTGGCAGGCGAGAGCCGCGAAGACCTAGGCCGCCTTCAAGGCCTGGCGGCCGACCCGGCGGTACCAATCGCGGACCACCGGCTGCTGCTCAATCCAATGAAAAGCCGGCAGGCTTTCGATGCTCTTCAAGATGCCGAAGACCGCCAGATCGGCTCCGTTGGGCGCATCGCCGCCCAAGTAGTCGCGGCCGCCGAGGGCCTGGGCCCAGTCCTCCAGGCACTTCTTGAGATGGGCCTCGGGATCGGCGATGCCCTGTTCCTTGGCGCTCTTCTTGGCCACCATCGTCATGACGAAGGCGCCCGAGTACTTGATGGTCCGCTGCTGGAACCAGCCGAACTTCTCTTCCTGAGTGATGTAGTCGAAGGCCTTCAGCGAGTCGGAAAGGTTTCGGTAGATCAGCGGCGGCAGAGCCCGAACCAGGGTGGCGTCGGCCCACTTCAGCCACTTTTCCTCGGTCTCTTTCTCGGCGCCCTGACGGAAGACCGGCTTGCCCTGGTAGCGCTCGTCGATGAACTTCATGATCGGGGTCGAGTCGTTGATCTGCCGGCCGGCCTCGTCGACGAAGATGGGAACCTTTCGGTAATCCTTGGAGAAGCCGATCTCCTTCTTGTTCAGCGGATGGACCTCGACCGGTTCGTAGGGGATGCCCTTGTAGCCAAGGATGGCGCGGACTTTCCAGCAGAAGGGGCAGACATTGTATTGGTAAAGCTTGGGGAGTGATTTCATGGTTATCTCACTTTGCAAAATTTTCAATTTTGCTGCACAGACCGGCAAAGCCGGTCCTTGCAGCCCATAAAGCATTTCGCCGAACTTTTTCAACCTTGTCACAAGGCTTTTTCCGAAGCCCCCCACCATAGGCTCCATGAAAACGATCAAAAAGCTGACCAAAGCCGCCGCCCTGGCCATTACTTATTCGGTGCTCTGCTTCGGTTGATGAGGACTGAACTCTCCACTCCCTTCCCACCTTTTTGGGGAACC
>JBIOXX010000478.1:0-2064 GCA_044869875.1 bacterium
CGGGAACCAGCGGCTCGCCGGTCAAGAGTTCGTAAAGAATCAAACCCAGCGCAAAAACGTCGGAGGCGACCTCCACCTTTTTGGAATCCATTCTTTCGGGCGGCATATAGCTGAAGGTGCCGCCCTCTAAGCTTAAATCGATGACTTTCACTCGGCCGTCGCGCAATACCATAACGTTATGAGGCTTCAGGTCGCCATGAACCAGCGAAGCGACTCCGGGAAAGGTCACGGAGTGAAGGGAGCGGAGCCCCTTGGCGATTTCGAGAGCGATTCCGGCTGCAAGCGAAGGCTCCAGGCGGGCGGGCTTGGCGAGGCATAAGGCTTGGTCGAGATTAAGACCCTCCAGCCTTTCCAATAAAAGGTAAGGGCTTCCGGTTTCTTCGCCCTGGCCGTAAATTTGGGGAAAATGTTCTTCGCCGACAAGGGCCGATAAAACCCTCGCTTCGGTTTCCAACATTCGCCGAGTCGGCGCTTCTGCTCCGGGATAAGACCTTGGGCGTTTCAACGCCAAGCGACGCCCTGCATCTTCGACCGCAAAGATCTCGAAATAGGAACCACTTCCCAACTTCTCCGTCACCGGACCGAGTGTCATGGGGGAATTATATTGTAAGTCCGTGGATTTTTGGGTATTTTTTTGTGATGTTGGAGTTGAAAGGCAAGAAGGTTGCGGTGTTGGGCTTGATGGATGCCGGGGTGGCCGCCATTCGTTTTTTGGCCACTCAAGGAGCCCAAATCAAGGCTTTTGGTTTTGCCACCGACAAGGAGTTGTCTCGAATTCGAGAGACTTTGAAGGGCTGCCAATACGAGCTTTCGATCGATCCACCTTCCGAGGAATTGCTCGCCGCCCACGACTACATCATTCTGAGTCCCGGAGGAAATCTTTACCAGAAGTCCATCGATCGCCTGCGGTCGGCCGGTAGGCCGATGTTAAGCGATTTGGAATTGGCCTGTCATTTTTACAAGGCTCCGGTTCTTGCCGTCACCGGTTCCAATGGGAAGTCGACGACGGTTCACCTAGTCCGGTCCTTGTTGGAGGGAGCGGGGAAAAGGGTGCTTTCAGCGGGCGGCGATTCGCTCGATTTCGCTCAATCCCTGATGACGAAGGAAGCCTACGACTTCGTTCTGCTCGAGCTGAGCAGCGTTCGTTTGCAATGGTCGAAACAATTCCGGCCCCACGTGGCGGTGTTCTTGAACCTCTATCCCGGTCATTCCGACCGCCATGCCTCGATGGAAGAGTACGGTTTGGCGAAGGCAAAGATTTTTTCCCAGCAGGGACCCGAGGACTATTTGATCCACTCGGCGGCGCCCGAAGTCCGCGACATCGTCGACCAAGTGGGGGCCAAGGCCAAAATTTGGGAGTTTTCGGTTTATCAGGAGGTTTCGGAAGGCGCCTTTTATAGGCCCAAGGATCGATCGATTGTTTTTCGGCCGGGGGACGGAAGCGAAAGCGCCTTCAAGATCGAAAAATTCCCGATGCGTGGACCGCATAATTTCGAAAATTTGGCCGCAGCGATTCTCGTGGCCAAATCCTGCGCCGTTTCGAATCAACACATTCAGGATACCATCCTCAAGATCAAGCCTTTGCCCGACCGCATCGAGCTATTGAAGAAGATCAACGGTGCGCCCTACTACAACGACGCCAAATCCTCCAATACGATGGCGACCTACAACAGCTTGCAGAGCTTCGCCGACCACAGCGTCGTGTTGATTGCGGGGGGAGAGTACATGAAGCATCAGCTTTATTGGATGCTGAAAGATCTCTTCGCCCGCAAGGTGAAGCACTTGATTATCTTCGGAAACTATCGGGAGCATTTCGCAAAGCATTGGGACGGGGCGACCGACACCTATATGGTGGAGAAATTGGAAGAAGCGGTTGAGTTGGCCTCAAGGTTGGCGGGGAAGGGCGATATCGTGCTTTTCTCCCCGGCGGCCAGGCCCGAACCGGCAGTCCATATGAGCGTGCCGAAGAGGAGCAAGGCGTTTCGTCAGGCCGTGGAAAAAACCGCCGAACTCAATAAGGCCCGGAACTACCTTCCGTCCCGGTTCTAATCAACCACCGTCCTT
>JBIOXX010000479.1:0-3068 GCA_044869875.1 bacterium
CCTTCGTAGCGCCATTTTCCGGCCGGCGGCGGAGCTCCCCAAACCTTTTGATAGGCTTGGACGAAGTCCTCGTGAGTGACGGCTTGGCCACAACGGTCTTCCTCCTTGAAGCGGTCGAGAATCGTCATTCGGATCAAGGCTTCGTTGAGCAGCGCCTTTTGCATCTGGCGGGCGTTCTTGGCGCCGCTGGCTTTGAGCACTTCGCTCATTTCACCTTTACCGATGAAGTTCTCGAAGAGCCCGTCGCTGCCGAGGACGGCGATGCTGCCCTTGCTCGCCTTGTGAGTGGCGGTGTCGACGTGGATGTCGGGCTTGTCTTCTTGCCTTGAGCCCAGCGCCTGGTCGACGGCGTTGCGGAAAGGATTGATTCGCTGGAACAAGGTCAGGCCCCGAGGCAAGACCCGGTTCGTGATCGGTTCCCGGGTGGTGTAAGCCTGAGGATCGACGTTGAAGCCGGAATCCATGAGGAAACCCTCGGAATCGCCGACGCTGGCGAACTTCACTTCGTATTCGCCCTTGCCCAAGTCGCGGGTTTCCATGGCTACCGCCACCGCCCCCGGAGCCTTGTCGAGGCCGAATTGCTCGGCGATCTGTCGATGGACCGGATGCTCCTGGAGCTGGCGGTCGGCCATCAGCAACGCTTCTTCGAGGCTCATCTTGGGATGGCGGCTCGCCTGCTCGACGACGTAGCGGATGAAGGCGCCGGCGAATTCGCCCTTGCCCTGACCTTGACCGCCCATTCCGTCGATGACGAAGGAGCGGACGACGTGACTGCCGTCAGGCAGGTTGAAGGAACCGATGGCGTAACGATCCTCGTTCTGCGGCTTGTAGCCGATGCCGGGATGGCGGCCGGCGGCGAGACCGCCCCAATTGACCGCCTCGACGGCGTTCTGCGGACCTTCGGCATTTTGCAGATAGCTCGCGGGAACCTCGACCCGGGTCGGCACCGGTCCCGGATCCTTGACCGGCGATTTGCCGCCGGGGATGTACTTCAGAGTCTTGCGCTGGTCGGCGGGAGGCGTCGGCCGCGACGCCGGGCGATTGCTGTAGTCGTACTCCAGCCCGCCGAAAACGCGATCGCTGATCTCGGCATAGACATAGTCCCAAGCCTGACGCTCCGGTGAGTTCTCGGGCAAGCTGCGGATGAAAGACCGAAGCTCGGGTCCGGCGGCGACGTAAGCGAGTTGGACGTCGGCCAGCCATTCTTCGAGCTTTTCTCCCTGCATCCTCAAGCGCTCGGCCTTGCCGCCGGCCCAATCCAAAGCAAAGAGGGCATTCTTGCCGGCGATCACCCGGTGAGCTTGGGCGACGTCGCGGCGAACCGCCAAAGGAATCTGGTTGTCGCCCTCGGCATTGGTCCGATAGCGGGTGGCGTTGCCATGGCCGGCTTCATGGAGAAATAGCGCGGCCATATTGCGTCGCGATCCCAAAAAGGCGCCGGAGTAGAGATAGAGCGAGCCGTTGGCGGCGTCGTAGGCGCTGAAATGGGCGTCGTCCTGACGCGGCGACCGGAGGAAGATCCGCTTGACCCGGCCGGCCCCGAAGAAGGAAGCCGGCAGAAGGTCGAAGAGCTCATTGAGCTGGGCGACCTGGGCTCCGTTCTTTTCAACGAAGTTTTGGAGGGCTTGGCCGCGGAGCGGCCCTTGGGTCGGATCGCCGCCCTCGTAGAGGACAATATCGAGCTCCTTGGCCCGAGCTTCCAAAGCCTTCCAGGCCTGAGTGCCCTGGGCCGGTGGAATACGAGTGAAGCCGCGGCGTCCCTTCCACTCAAGATAAGCCGAGACCTCGGTCGGCGTCGCCGGCCGAGTCACCACGGTATCGCTGCCGCTGGGCGGATCGGCCAACATCATTTGGCCATTGGGCCATTTTTTGATGCTGGCGCCACGCTCAAACCTCGCTTCGAGCTGCGGCGTCAGCCCCGACACCAGCTTGGCAAGCGGCGGCTTGGGATGGGCCAGGGAATGGAGCTCCTTCCCCAGTGAGCTCTCGGTCGGAATTTCCTCGACGTAGTGGAAGCCCAAAGCTTCGCCGGAGTCTTGAGTTTTTCGGGCGGCTGAAGTCTCGCCGCGACGCTCCGGAATCCGCTCCGAAGCCGGGAATGGCGCACTGGCTGGGCCTTCCTGTTCGATGTCGGCGCTGTAAACCGAGCGGACCTCGAAGAGAGCGTGGAGATAGGCGCCGAGCTCGGGGCGCATGTGCTGGATATAGGGGCCGTAATTCTGCAGGATCTTCCAGAGCAATTGCTCATTGGCCGGCTCCACCCGAAAGGCGCTGAATCCACCGATCTTGTCGAGCTGCGGCGTCTCGGCGCGGATCTTCTCGACGACCGCCAAAACGTTTTGGGGATTGATCTCCGAAACCTTGAGGCGACGCTGGTCCTCGGCGGAGAGCGAGAGCCGTTCCGGCGGCGGCGAAACCGCCGAAGGCGTGTCCAACGGAACGCCGAAGCGATCCCGGCCATGCTCCCGGAGGTAGCCTTCCAACCACTCGACCCGGTTGCCGGAGCGGCGCTCCCATTCGCGGAGCGCATTGATCAGGCGAATGACCAGCATTTCGTGGTTGGGATGGGTATTGGCCGCTTGTTTCAGCAGATGGTCCATTCCCTGAACCAGGGCATGGGCGTATTCGGGGCCATTGGGTTCCTTCAGCTTTTCAACGTTGAGGACGCCGAGACCCTTCAAGTCTGTCAAGGTGCCGGCGTCGAAGGACCGAAGGTCCAGGCTCGGAAGGTCGGAAGCGCCTTGGATATCTTTCTTGGCTTCGGTCGGCAAGGGCGGCGGCCCCTTGCGCTTAAGGCCGGCGTCTTCCAGCTGCTTGGAAAATTTTTGGATCGCGCCGAGGGTCTCGCGAATTTGGGCGGCCTTCTGTTGGTAGGCGTCGAAGTTGGGTTGTCCGGCCTGGCGCTCGGCGACCGGAACTCCGCGGCGCATGATCTCGCCGAGGTTTCGCAGGTCATTGCCCCAATGTTGAAGCTCTTGCAGGGCCTGGAAAACCACCGAAGCTTCGGTGCGCCAGGGCTCGCCGGCGGCTCGAGCTTGGTAGACTCCGTCTTGAAATTCGCGGTCGGC
>JBIOXX010000480.1:0-4144 GCA_044869875.1 bacterium
AAAAAGCCCGCTCCAAGGAGCGGGCTTTTTCTTTTGGAAAAATTCCGAAGCTTACTTCTTCTTCTTCGGCGGCTTGGCTTCGGGTGCGGCACCCGGCGCCGGCTCCGGCGGAAGCATGGCCTGGCCCGAGGGGGCCGCGCCGAATAAGCTGGAGAGCAAGGCCGTGGCCTTGTTCTTCACCTCGAGGTTCGACGAGCTGCTGGCCAGGGCATCGAGACCGACCTTCAGCTGCTCATCCTTGGGATTGCCGCTGTAGATCTCCATGCCCTTCAAGGCGTTGAGGTACTGCTCGGGGTCCAGACCGCCCTTTTTGATATAGGACGCGGGACCCGCCGGATAAGGAATGATATCTTGATGATAAGCAAAGGCGATCATCTTGGCGTGGCCGATGGCTTGCTCTTCTTTGGTGGTATAGTAGTTATGGACCTCGATCATGGCACCGCTCTTGAATTGCTTCTTGAGGTCCTTCGGCAAGAAGGCCGGGATCTTCATTCCGGTGACGAAATTCTCGAAAGTAATGACCCGGTATTCGTTCTCGACGACTTCGATCGGGAGCATGACGATATTGTAGAAATCCTTGCGATTCTCTCCCTCGATCGGCTCCAAGTCCATGAAGGCGCCGCGGACGAAATATTCCGGGCTCTTGCCACGATCAGGCGGATCGACCGGGCCCCATTTCAGCAGACGATGCTCGCGGACGGTGGGCGCGCCGGGATCGGAGCTGATCAAGGCGTTGTCACCGGTGGCGGCCGGTTTCTTGGCGGCGCCGGCGCTCTTTCGCTTCGCGGCCTGAGCGTCATTCAAAGCCGCCGCGCCGGCAACCAGGCTCAAGGCCGTCACCAGCGTCAAACTCTTCTTCCACAAATTCATAATGGTCTCCTTTGATTGATGGGGCAGATGCTGATTCTTACGCAGAACCCTTGAAAATCGGGCTTTTTATACTTGGGCCCCCTCCGATAGTCACGCTAAAAAGGCACTTGCCAGCGGAAGCGGGGACTGCGTAGGATCGCCCGGCTTTTGAATCGGGAGAATGCCCCCATGGGAAAGGTTTTAATCTTACAAAACGCGGCCTTGTTCACCGCCGGCAGCTTCGAGGACGAATTGAAGCGCCGCGGCATCGACTACGAGTACCGCAAGGTCTACGAAGGCGCGAAGAACCTTCCCGCGCCCGACCAGGCCAAGAACTATTCGGGCTACCTGGTGCTCGGCGGTCCGCTCCGACTCAAGGTCGAGCACCCTGAAAAGACCGATTG
The DNA here is from genome assembly GCA_044869875.1 of bacterium. GTDB lineage: Bacteria > UBA10199 > UBA10199 > DSSB01 > DSSB01 > DATEDP01. Next base: position 1,254 of record JBIOXX010000480.1, read on the forward strand.
GCTGCGCCAGGAAGTCTCCTTCCTCCGGGCCTGCCTCGACGAGCACAAGCCGATCTTCGCCGTCGCCCAAGGCGCCAGTTTGCTGACTCACGCCCAAGGCGGCTGGGTGGCCAAGGCTCCCGAGAAAGAAATCGGCTGGATCCAAGTCGAGGTTTATCCCGACTATGCGCGCAACAGCGTGGTCTACGGCGAGGTCGAGGAGAAGCGATTCCCGGCCTTCTGCTGGTACGACACCTTCAACGGCTTTCCGCCCCAGGGCTATTGGTACGCGCTGAGCCCGAATTGCCGCTACCAGTCCACCGGCATCCACGGAAACTGCTACCTCTTCAACTTCCATCCCGAAGTCACCGAGGAGCTGGTGGCTTCCTGGGTCAAGGAATACGCCGGCGACCTTACCTCTAAAGAGGATGGGACCAAGATTCTCGCCGATACCAAGAACAACATTGAGTGGACCAAGAAGTTCTCGCGCAAGATCATCCACGCCTTCGAATCGTTCTTGAAATAGCTTGGAGAGAGGGGTCGAGGCACCTCCAGGAGCTCGATGCGGGGAGGCCTTACCTCAATCCCACGCTCAACCCTGGGAATCTATTTTCTAACTATTTGTAATTGTTTAATTATTTATTATGCCCCTCCGCCGATCGGTGGCATGCCGGTTGCTTAAAAGAAACGCGGAGGCACACACCTTAAGGGGTGTCCCGTGTCCTTCGATGAAATTTCCTTAGCCAATCGAGTTTTAGCCCTCCGCGAATCCAGCGAAGACACCACCGCTTTGAGCAGCAGTCTCCGCAGAGAACTTTCCTTTTCGGAATCCGAAGCTAACGCCACTGCCACCGCTTTAGCGGATCGTTTCATCTCCCCCGAAGAGCAATTGGATATGCTGGGCTACTTGGAATTGCACGGCAGCCTCGCCGAAGGCTCCACCGTCTCGGGCTTTATCGGACGCCTCGCCGGCTCCGACGGCAACGAAGCGACCCGCCATCGCGTTCTGACCTTGGCCGATCGGCTGACCCCGGCTTCGGTCGACGGCGAACGGACTGCGGTGTCCGACGAATCGTTCCGTGAATTGGCCGCGGCTCTGCCCCGAACCGGCGTCCCGATCGGCGGAATCTCGCCGATGACCTACGGCATGTATACCTACCTCAGGCCGGCCGACCCGGCGATGAGCATCTTGGCTGCCGAGCTTCGCAGTAATTGGGAAAGCTCGACCGATCCCATCTTGAGAATGCGCAGCGCCCGGGTGATCGCCGAGAGCGGCGATTCGCGCGCTGCCGCTTTCCTCCGCGATTCGGTGGCATCTTTTTCTCCCAATTATTCCGGCGAGCTCTCGATCGATGAGCGGATCTCCCGAGCCGCCGGCCTGGCCGTCGATGGAAACGAGGCCGCCGCCCGCTTCTTGCAAAACGTCGCGATGAATCCGCGGGAAATCCTCGCCCGCCGAACTCGCGCCTTGGAATATCTGCCGCCCTCAAGCCTCGACAACGGTTCCGACACCATCGAGGTATTTCGTTCCTTGGTCGAGGATCCCGAAGAGCCGATCACCACTCGCTACTTGATGATGAGCGTCCTGGCCCGGTCTCCCAATCCGCCGGACCCCTCCTGGTGGCGGCGAAGAATCGACGATCCGACGATGCTGGTCACCGACCGCGCCTCCTCGGGCGCGGCGTCGGCCGCGGGCAACACCGGCAGCGAATTTTCCCAGTGGAACTTGACCATCGCCGCCCTGGGCAGCTCCCATTCCGACTTCGCCTCGGTCCTGCTTCGCGACGTCATCCACAATCGCGGCGTCTCGATCCCGGTTCGCCGCGAGGCGCTGATGGCCTACATCCACCAAAACGGCCGCGGGACCCTGTCTTGGGACACCCTTCGCGAGGTCTTGGCCCTGCCGCCCGGTGAATGGGACGGTATCTTGACCGAGGTCGCCGACGGCGTGCGGCCGCTGCGCCTCCGCTTTCCGCGCTCGACCAGCGGAAGCTCGGGCCTGGGCTCTTCGGAGAGCGTCGACACCGAAATCGTGCTGCAAGTGAACCATGGCGGAGGCCGGGGATGGGAAGTCGAATTTCGCCCGCTCGATCGAGCCCGTGACCCCTTGGTCGCGGCTTCGGAGCCCGGGGTTTACGAAGCTTACGTCCCTGAGAATCGGCGGATGACTTTGGACGGCATCAGCTCGGACGAGATTGAAACCGAAGTTTACACCCCCACTCCGACCGGACCTTCGGCTTCGGGCCGCAGCGGCGACGGCGGACCCTCGCCCGATGCCGGCAGCCACCAGAACGCCTCGATCGGCGGCAGCACCCCGGGAATTTAACCGCGACTCAGGAAGGGATTTTCGCGCCGCTCCTCGCCGATGGTGGTCTCGCCGCCATGGCCGGGATGGACAATGGCATCTTCGCTCAGATCGAGCAGCTTACCCCGAATCGATTTCATCAGCAGGTCGAAGTTTCCGCCCCAGAGGTCGGTGCGCCCGATGCCGCCTTGAAAAAGAGTGTCGCCGGTGAAGACGTGCGACCCTTCCTTGGTCGGAACGTAGAAGCTCAAGCTGCCCGGAGTGTGGCCGGGGGTATGAAGCACCTCGAGCTTGTAATCGCCAAAGCTCAAGCTTTCCTTGTCTTCCAACCAATGCTCGACCGGCGGCACGGTGAAGCCGGGCATTCGAAACAGCGCGGTCTGCATCGCGACGTTGTCGTAGAGGAAGAGATCCTCGCGGTGGAGGCAAACCTCGCCGCCCAGCTTGGCATGGACTTCTTCGGTGGCGCCGACGTGATCGAAATGGGCGTGGGTGTGGACGATGAACTTCGGTTTCCAGCCTTCGGCCTGGAGCACGGCGAGGATTCGTTCGGCCTCGGCGCCGGGATCGACGACCACGGCTTCCTTGGTTTTTTCGCAGGCCAGGA
>JBIOXX010000481.1:0-2323 GCA_044869875.1 bacterium
TTTGAAAGAGTTGGTGAGCGGCTTGAATTTCGCCGCGCTGGGCCAAGCGGCTGCCCAAGGTCAGCAGGCCTTGGAAATAGAGCTCGGGATCGCTTTCGCGGTCCAGCGAGCGCAGCTCGCGGCGAATCGTCTCGGTCGGCCCGACCTTTTCCAAGCCTGGGAATTTCATGTGCCCCTTCGTTATTCTGAATCGAATCCTTGGCTTATCGGCCGAAACGAGCCGGAGTTGTGACAGTCGGGCTTATTAACGATTGCCAGAAACCCCCGGTAATCCTTATAATTTTCGGAAGACCGAGAGGGCATCCCACCCTCTTTGGGGGCTAAATAAGGGGGTCGTCGTGCGATACCGGGCTCAACTCCGTAAAATTCGATTTTTATTATTGGCATGCTCGTTTTTGCTTTCCGCCAAAGCGGCTCAGGCTTTTCCGGGAAATCTGGATTTCGATTTCGGTCTCGGCGGCATTGCCAGCACCGATTTGGGGATCGTCCTCGGCGAGGGAGCGAGCAGCGAAAGCGCCCGGGATTTGGCGATTTACCCCGAAGCTTCGGTCTATGCTGGGAAGATCGTGATGGTCGGAAATATCGGCGGTTTCGACGGTCGGGTCATCCTCGCCCGTTACAACCAAGATGGTGGAGTCGACCCCACCTTCGGCGACGGCGGGGCCGTGGTCACCGACCTGACCGATTCGACCATCGCCCATGCCTTGGCGCTCCAGCCCGATGACAAGATCGTGGTGGTGGGCGAGCTCGGAGTCCCGTTTTCGGGCGGCGATTCCTTTTTCCTCCGATATTGCCCCGACGGTAGCCTCGACGATGGGGTGAACTGCGGTGCCGGCGGTTTTGGCAGCGGCGGACAGGTTTCCCTCGATGCGCCGGGAGACAACACCGATGAGGGCTTGAGCGACGTTGCGCTGCAGCCCGATGGAAAGATCGTGGCGGTCGGCAGCGGAACCGGCGCCTCGAGCTTCGATTTTCTGACGATTCGGCTATGTGCGGATGGCCAACTCGACGATGGCGCGAATTGCGGGGCTGGCGGCTTCGGCAACGGCGGGATCGTGTTCGCCGATCCCAGCGGCGAAAGCGACGAGGGCTTCGGCGTCGCCCTTCAGCCGGACGGCAAGATCTTGGTCGGTGGCCGTGCCGATAGCTTCGGCGTCGGGGATATCGGCCTGATTCGCCTTTGTTCGGATGGAAGTTTCGATGACGGCGCCAACTGCGGGGCGGACGAATTCGGCAGCGGCGGCATCGTGACCACCGATTTGGGGACCGATACCGATACCCTCAATAAAGTCGCGGTTCAGACCGACGGCAAGATCGTCGGCGTCGGTTTTGCCTTCGATTCCGACCAGGGCTTCGATTCTTCCGATTTCGTGGTGATCCGCTATTGCTCCAACGGCGCGATCGATGACGGATCGAATTGCGGAGCTCCGGGCTTCGTTTCCGGTAGTGGCTTCATTCTCGATGACCCTTCCAGCGGAGAGGAGGATCGAGCTAAAGCCCTTCAAATTCAATCCGATGGGAAAATTCTGGTCGGCGGCGGTTTTGAAGACAATGGCGACGACTTCTTTTTTCTCAACCGCTATCTGACGGACGGCGGTCCCGACTCTTCCTTCGGCATCGATGGTGAAGTCAGGCAGGCGGTCAGTTTCAGCAATGGGACCGAGGAAATCGGCATCCAATCCGATGGAAAAATCGTGCTCGGCGGCTTCGGAGCGGTGGCCGGTGGAGGAAACGTCAATTTCGTCTTGATCCGCTACCTCGGCGACAGCGCCGATCTTTCGGTTCAGGCCGCGGTTTCGCCTTCTTCGGTCCAGCCCGGCGATCCGATGGTTTTTACCCTGACCGCGGCCAATCTCAGCTCGGTTCCGGCTCCCCAGGTGAAAGTGTCCTTCGCCTTGCCTCCGGGTACAACTTTGGTGGCGGCACCGGGTTGCAGCGGGGATGCCGAACTGGTCTGCGAGCTTGGCGACCTTGGCGCCAATGCCGCGGCGGCGCCGATTGTCGTAACTCTGACCTCAGCCACCGAAGGAATAGTTGCCTTGAACGCGACCGTGAAGGGCGGGGTGACCGATCCGGTGCCGTCCAACGATCAGGCATCGGCCTTCGCGGTGGTTTCGGCGGCTCCACTGCCGCCGGATGACGGCGATGACGGCGATGGCGATGGCGACGGCGGGGGCGATACCGAGCAATGCGACGACGGCGGCGACAACGACGGCGACGGCGCGATCGATTGCGGCGATTCCGACTGCGTGTTCAGCCCGGTTTGCAGCGGAAGTGTCGGTGGCGGGGGCTGCAGCCTGAGCGCGGGATCCGACGCTTCGGG
>JBIOXX010000482.1:0-2892 GCA_044869875.1 bacterium
CTCGCGATTGACCTCGTCGTAATCCTCGATGGCCAGCGCCGTGGTATCGAAATAACCTTCCTGCTCGTAAATCCGATCGAGCCGGTCGAGCTGTTCGGGCAGCTTGGCCTTGTCGTAGATCTGGCCCGGAATGAGGAAGAGCGTGCGGCGGACCCGGCTCTCGAGCAGCGGGTAGTTGCCCTTGAGCTTGACGTCCTTGATGATATAGCCCTCGGGCACCTCGAAGGTGAGATTGATATTGTTATCGTCGTGCTCGACCAAGGCCTCGACCTTAACGAAGATTCCCCACTTCCGGAGATTGTTGATCGCGTTTTCGAGCTTCTCCCGGGTCAGCACCTCGCCGACGTCGAGGCCGACGATGTCGCGGGCGACCTCCTCGCTGTAAAAGTGAAGGCCGTCGAATTTCACCGATTGGACCGTGCCCATGATGGGATTGGGTTCTTGAGGTTGGCTTTCGGGCGGTGGCGCCGCCGGCACCGGCGGGAGCGGAGTATTCCCGGGCGCGCTTTCAGCCCGAAGCGGCGCGGCCTGGCTCAAGAGAACCCAAGCCAGGGCGACGGCGCAGAGTCTTGAGCCTAGCTTCTTCAAAAGGTTCTCCAGCGCAGGGTGAAATCGAAATCGAAGGAGCCGTCGCTGAGCTGCGAGGCCTTCACCAGGGCGTTGTCGAGCAGGATGTACTCCATCTGCACGCCTTGCAGCGGCTCATCGACGCCGAGGTCGGTCTTAAACTCCAACATGAAGCGTTCGGTCAATTTTTTACCCACGACCAAGGTGGTGACGCCTTGGCGGTCGCGGCGCCGGGCGTTGTAATCGTCGTTGGATTCGAGCCGGAAGATATCGAGTGAAGCCCGCTCGGCCAGCGGCCGCTGGAGGTAACCGGCAATCTGGCCGGCGATCACCGAGCTGGCCAGGCTGGCGTTGCTGACTTGGCTGCCGCCGGGGGCGCCGCCAGTGAAGACCATCGAGAGCACGTCGCGCTTGGAGAGTCCGGAGTCGCTGGTGAAGTTGAGCTGGAGATTATCCAGGTAGCCGATAATGTTGGCGGTGACGTTGACGGTCGCGAAGTTGCGCAGCACCTCCTTGGTGGCGGTGATGTCGACGTAGGGCTGGGTCCGGGGACCGCGGAAATCGACGTAGCCCCGGGCATTGTCGAAGGCGATCTTGAAATAGTGGAAGGAGCCGTCGAGGATCTGGATCTCGCCTTGGACGTTGGGCGCCGAGGCCGGTCCCTTCACTTCAATGTCGGTCGAGAGATACATTTCGGCGATGTTGTTCTTGATCGCCAGCTCGCCGGGGCTCTTGACCTTGAGATCGAGCCGAATTCGGTTGAGCCAGGGATTGGGCTCGGTCGGCAGAGTCTTGGCCTGGGGCTTCATGATGAACTGGGAGATGTTGAAGTCGCGGACGTAGCGGCCTTCGGTGATGAACATGTCGCCGGCCAGGAGTATCCCATCGCCGGGTCCCTTTAGCGTGAAGTCGCCGCTCAAGACGATCTTGTAGACCTCGGGCTCGGAGACGGTGATCTCCCGAGTGTTGATGGTCAGGTCGGCGTAACGCGGCTCGAACTTGTCGCCGATCTCGACCCGGCCGTTGACCGTGATGTCGCCTTCCGAGACCGTGCCCTTCAACTCCTCGAAGCTGATCGTCCGGCCATTGCTCCGGATCTTGCCGCTCAAATTTTCGATGTTGGCCCGGACCGCCCTTAGGCTCAAGGCGGCATCGCTGAAATTCACCTCGCCGGTAACCTGGGGATTCTCGAGCTTGCCGGTGGCTTTCAGGTCGACGTTGGCGAAACCCTCGGCGCTGCGGAAGAAGCTCCGCCAATAAGCGAGTAGGCCCAAATTGGCTCGGCCCTTGAGGTGCAGGTCCATCGGGCCGTCGAATTGATAGCTGCCGGAGAGGTCCATCAGGCTGCCGCCGGAGCGGAAACTGGCCTTCTCGAAGATCATCCGCGGCGGCTTTATCGAAATCTTGACCGGCTCGGCGGCGGCGATCTCGCCGCCTTCTTCGAGCGGAATCACGAAGCGGCTGGCGTTGATGTCGATCTCGGTCGGTGCGCCTTCGATGCCGATGGCCATCTTGATCTTGCCGTCGGCGTAAGATTCGACCAGCGGATAGGACATCGCCGCCCAGATCGCCTTTAAATCGACATTCTTGGCCTCGGCCTCGATGAAGAACTTCTTCGGCCGGGCGTCGTAGGTGTAATGACCGGTGAATCCCAAGCCCGGGAGGGCCTCGCCCTTGACCTTCACGCCCTTCTCGTCGAACTCGAAGACCGCTTCGCCGGGCATGGTGATTTTCTCGTAGTTTGGCGGCTGGAAGGTGAGGGGCGTGATGACGAAGCGACGGTTGCCGAGCTTGCCATCGGCGGTCAAAGTTCCAAGCTTGAAGTCGAGGAGCTGGAACTCAGGAATCTGGGCGTGAAGCACGCCGGTGGGCGATTGACCCGCGACCGAGTCGAGATCGAAGGTTCCCTCGACCTTGCCGAGGATATCGGGATTGTCGAGGAGCTTGGTCGCATCGAGGCCCTTGAACTGGGTCTTGAGGACGACGTGGCGGTTCTTCTTGAAGAAGTTCTCGCCCCGAACCGTCACCTTGGCGCTGTGGCCGGCCGAGGCCGGGGCATCGCCCTCATAGGTCATGAGGTTGTCGTTGATGCCGAAGTTTCCGACGTGCTCGCCGAAATGCAGGAAGCTGTAGGCCAGATCCACGCCGCGGGCCTTGAAATTCATGCTCGGGTTCTTGAAGGCGCCGGTGATCGTGCCCTCGGCGTCGACGTAGCCGCGGAGATCGAGATCGGAAAGGGCCTGGATCATCGTCGACAAGTCGAAACTCTTGGTCTTGATCTTCACGTCGAAGCGTTGCTTCGGAAAATCGACCGTCCCGGCGCCG
>JBIOXX010000483.1:0-3726 GCA_044869875.1 bacterium
CGGTTCGTCGTCTTGGACTCCTTCGCTGGGAACGCGGTGCTGGATCGGAGAACCAACCTCATTTGGGAGCTGAACTCCCATGGTGGTTCCTTCGGGTCGGCTTGGGCCAACGGGATACGTTCCTGTCACGATACGAATCTGTCGGGTCATTTTGGGTGGCGCTTGCCGAAAATCGAAGAGCTGATGACCTTGCTCAGCGCGGACCAGGGAGTTCATACCCCGAATCCCTTTACCGACGTGACAACCGCTACGAATACTTTTTATTGGTCTTCGAGCGAAGTTCCGACCGACAACGGCTCGGGCTCGACCGAGGCTTTCGGAGTTGCCTTCGGCGTCACCGGAGTGTCTATCCATCCGAAGACTAATTTGGGGAAAATTTGGTGCGTTCTAGGTGGGACGAATTGAAACCATGCCGGTATTCTCGGGGAAAATCCTCGCCCTTGTCCTTCTCCTGGCGGTGTTGAGCGGCTCCAATGCCTTCGCCCAGTTTTGCGGCAATGGCCTCTGTGAAACCGATGAGGAGCCTTCCTGCTCCTTCGACTGCGGATCCTGCGGCGATTTGAAATGCGATCCCTGTCTCGAAAACGATCAAATTTGCGCCAGCGACTGTTACTGCGGCGATTCTTATTGTGACGTGACCGAAAGCCCGGAAACTTGCCAGGAAGATTGCCTCGGATCAATTTGCGGCGATTTGATCTGCGACTTTGACGAGGTTTGTTCTTTGGATTGCGCCACCGAGGGCGCTCCGCTCTGCGGCGGAGGGTCCTATTGCGGCGACGGACTGCTCGACGACGGCGAAGCCTGCGATGATGGAAACCGCGAGGACGGCGATTGCTGCAGCTCACTTTGCGAATTCGAGCCCGACTTGGGGAGCTGCGACGATCACGACGTCTGCAATGGCCAGGAAAGCTGCGACGCCACCGGCTGCGTTCCCGGAACCGCTCTCACTTGCGATGACCAGGATACTTGCACCGCCGATTCCTGCGATTCCGAATCGGGCTGCCTGTATCTCGAGCTGCGAGACTGCGTTCCCGATCCCAGCGGCGCGCCGGTGGAAAACGACGGCGACAATGACGGAGGTGACGACTCGGGAGTTGGAGGCGAACCGCCGAATGGAGAGGGCTCGCCGAGCGGAGTTCTGGGCGGCGGAGGCTGTTCGCTAAGTCTCCGACCTTGAATCTTTCTTTCGAATGTAGAGGGTCTTGCTAATCGTCGCACAGACGTGGCCTTGGCGGTCGACGGCGTCGACGTGGAGCACCGGCTCGGACTTGCCGTGCTCGGCTAGGTCCTGTTCAATCGCCGCGATATCCTGATCCGTGATCAAGAAGCGAAAGGTCAGGGTGCTGCGGGCCGGCCGCTTGTACTCAATCGCGGCGGCCTTGTCCCAGACGATGTGCCCGTGAATTCCGAAGATCTTGATCAACATCAGCATGAAGAAGGGGTCGGAGGCCGCGAAAATGCTCCCGCCGAAGGTCGTGCCGACGTAATTTCGGGTGAGCAGGCTCTTCTTCAATTCGACGACGCTCTCGCGCCAATCGGCCGAGATCGATTTTACCCGGGTTCGGGTGAAGAGATAGGGCGGATAGAGGTTGAGCAAGAGGCGCATGCCGCGCGGACCGAGTTCCATTGGCCCGATTTAGCCCCAAAGGGCGGCCTTGACGAGAGAAAAGGCTTTCGTTAACCGAAGCCCATGCGTTTCGGTTGGGCCTTAATACTCTTGCTTTTCACCGCCTGCGGCTCGGGCTCGGCGCCGGAAAGCGGCTCGGCGCCGGCGGTGGAGGGAGCCCGGCTTTTCAAGGCCAAGGGCTGCTATTCCTGCCACAGCATCGGCGATGGGCCCCGGGCCGGGCCGGATCTGAAGGGGCTTTTCGCCCGCCGCGAAGAAGCTTGGGTCCGGGCCTATGTCTCCGATCCGGTGACGATGGTGGCCACCGATCCCGTCGCCCGGGGCCTCAAGGAGCAATACAAGATCCAAATGCCGAAGATGCTTATCTCGGCCCAAGAAATGGACGCCCTGCTGGGCTATCTGCGCGACGCTACCCAACCCTGAAAAAGCCGTGTTAGGATGGAGAAATGGGCGGCGAGATCCCTCCATGCCGGTTCCGTCCCGAGGATTTTTCGCGTTTCGAGACGCGGCTTCGGGCCGAGACCGAAGCCCTTCGGTCCTGTTTCGCCCGAGGGGCCTTCTCAGCCGAACGCGAGAGCATCGGCTTTGAGCTGGAGTTTGCCCTGATCGACGAAGGCGGCCATCCGACGCCGCGCAATCAGGAATTGCTGGCCAAGGTCGAAGACCCTCATTTGGTCGCCGAGCTTTCCCGCTTCAATCTGGAAATGAACAGCGAGCCCCACGATCTTCACGGAAAGGTCCTCTCGATTTTAGAGGGTGAGCTACGGCGGCTCCTCGGGCTCGCCGAGGCTCGGGCTTCGGCCCGGCACTATCATCTGCTGATGATCGGAACTTTGCCCAGCCTGAGCGAGTCCGACCTCCACTTGGGGAACATGTCGCCCTTGCGACGCTATCAGGCCCTCAATGAAAGGCTGCTCGAGCTCCGCCAGGGCCGGCCCTTCCGCATCGCGATCCAGGGACCGGAGCGCCTCGACCTCGAGCACCGCGACGTCATGCTCGAAGCGGCAGCGACCTCGCTCCAAGTTCATCTCCAGGTCGACTATCGGCGGGCCCTGCGTTTTTTCAACGCTTCGCAGGTCGCTTCGGGGCCGCTGGTGGCGCTGGCGGCCAACTCGCCCTACCTCTTCGGCAAGGAGCTTTGGGACGAGACGCGGATTCCGCTCTTCGAGCAGGCCACCGGCCTCGACGGCGGAAGGAACGATAGCCGGGGCCATCCGGCCCGGGTCGGTTTCGGTTGGGCTTACTTGAAGGATTCGATTTTCGAATGCTTCGAGGAGAACCTCCGCCGCTTCCCGATCTTGCTGCCGGTGCTGGAAGATTCGCCGGCATCGGAGTGGGCCCATCTCCGTTTGCACAACGGGACTATTTGGCGTTGGAACCGCCCGCTGGTCGTTCCCGATCCGAAACAAGGGGCCCATGTCCGTATTGAGCATCGGGCGATGGCGGCGGGCCCGACCCCGACCGACGTGGTGGCGAATATCGGCGCCTACCTTGGCTTGGTTCACCACTTGGAGTCACTGCCGAAGCCGCCCGAGGATTCCCTGCCTTTCGAGGCTGGAAAAGAAAATTTCTATCACGCCGCCCAGCAGGGCTTGGAGGCCGAGCTTTGGTGGACCGACGGCCGGAAACACCGGGCCGCCGATCTCTGGCGGGAACAGCTACTGCCCGCCAGCGTCGAGGCTCTCCATTCCTTGGGTTTGGACGATGCCGACTTGGAGCATTACTTGAATCGGGCCGCCGGCGAAAGGCTGAGCCAGGGACAGAATGGAGCCCACTGGCAAAAGGAATGGGTCGCCGCTCATGGCCGCAATTTCGCGCGCTTGTCGCGGGCTTACGCCGAGCGCCAAAGCCAGGGTCTGCCGGTTGCGGAGTGGAAGGTTTAATGCTGAAGGTCTTGGAGGAAATCCCGGCCGGCCTGCTCGCGCTCGAGCCCGACCAACTGAGCCAAGTTCTAGAAGGACCGACCCTGATTCATTTGCCGGGCCGGCGTGAGGAGCCGCTTTTCGTTTCGGTCCTGCTTCACGGCAATGAGACCACCGGTTGGAACGCTCTGCGCGAGCTTTTGTCTTCTTATCGGGGCGAGCCTTTGCCTCGGGCTT
>JBIOXX010000484.1:0-5370 GCA_044869875.1 bacterium
CGAAATCGCGGGAGCGGATTTTCTGCAAAATGCGCTGGTAGGTCTTGCCCATGATCCAGGCCGCGAGCAGCGGCTTGCGCGGCAGCTTCTCCATCTCGGCGAAGGCCTTGCGGTAATATTCCTCGGCTCGCTCGGCTTGGAAACGAAAGAGCGGAATGAATTCGGCCCGCATCTTGCCGGCCAAGAGCTCCTCGGGCGTCGCGCCGTAGCGCCGGATCTCGTCTTCGGGCAGGTAAACCCGGCCCTTCTCGGCGTCGACCGCGACGTCGCGCAGGATATTGGTGAGCTGGAGAGCTAGGCCCAAATCGACCGCCCCGGACTCGGCCTTCTCGCCGCCGAGACCGAAGATTTTCATGCAGACCGAGCCGATCACCCCGGCGACCCGATAACAGTATTGATAGAGCTCTTCGAAATTGGCGTAGCGCTTCTTGTGGAGATCCATCTCGCAACCCTCGATCAGGAGCTCGAGGTAGCGCTGGGGGATGTCGAAGATCCGCACCGTTTCGCGCATGGCTTGGCTGACCGGATGGGTCGGCTCACCGTGGTAGCAGAGCTCGACCTCTTTTTTCCAAAAGGCCAGTAGCCCTTCGGCTTCCTCGGGCCCGTGCTCGTCGACCGCATCGTCGACCACCCGGCTGAAGGCGTAGAAATGGGAGATGCCGCGGCGCCGCTCCGGCGGCAGCGAGAGGAAGGAGAGGACGAAATTGCTCCGGCTTTGCTTGACCACTTCCTCGGCGGCCAAGGGCGGCAGGATCTCGTTGCTGTAGGTCGAAGCGCTCATGAAACCCCGCCTTCGGCGGCGGCCGGCGTCTCGGCCTTGGCGACGGCGATCCGGGTCGCCCGCTTGAAGCCGAAGAAAGCCCGGCCCAGGATCGCAAACTTATCGACCTTGCCGAAGTGGGGCCGGGTGCCGAGGGTGTTGAAATCGAGGTCGCGGATTTTTTTGCAGATGCCGAGGCCGCCCAAGACGACGCACTTCAGCTCCAGTCCGAGCCGGCCTTTCACTTGGTGGACCAGCGAAGCGCCTTCGCCGAACATCGCCTCGGTGCGCTCGACCTCGAAGCGAAGGAGGTCGCGGTAGCGCGGGGTATAGGAGTGGGCAAAGAGCTCGGCCTCGGTGACTTCGAAGCGCTTCAGGTCTTCCATCGGCAGGTAAATTCGGTTTTTCTTGAGGTCGACCGCGACGTCTTGCCAGAAATTGGCAAGCTGGAGGGCGCTGCAGAGCTTGTCGGATTGGAGGGCCCGAAGCTCGTCGCGGTAGCCGAAGAGAATCAGGACCAGCCGGCCGACCGGGTTGGCCGAGTGGCGGCAGTAATAGAGGACGTCGTTGAAACTGGGGTAGCGCTTAACCTCGACGTCCCACTTGAAGGCGGTGATCAGGTCCACGAGGAGCTGAAGCGGGATGTCGAATTGGCGAATGGTTTCCTTGAGCGCCAGGAAGACCGGGTGGTTGACGTTGCCGCGTTGGGTTTTTTCGAGCAGGCCCTGCCAGGCTTCGAGCGCCGGCAAGCGCTCCTCGTCGGGAAAGGCCTCGTCGGCCAAATCGTCGGCCCGGCGGGCGAAGGCATAGATAGCCCAGACGTAGGGCCGGAGCTTTTTGGGGATGAGGACGCTGCCGACCGGGAAATTCTCATAGTGGGTCCTCGCCAGGCGCTCGCAGTAGCGAAAGGCGTCAGCTAAGGTCCAGTGCTTCTTCTGCAGCACTTCATCGATGGGATATTCGAGGCTCATGTCCATCGCTCGATCGCTATTTCCTTATCTCCGTCCTTGAAGAAAATCTTTTCGGGCTTCTCCCAAGCGGTGAGGGCGACCGTGCCCAGGCCGATGTTGCCGGCCTTCGGCGATTCGACCGCCGAGCTGAGAGTCCCGACCTTCTTCTCGCCTTGGAAGAGCTCGGCCGGGCATTTGGGGAATTGCCCCTGCCAACGCAGCCGGACCAGCTTTCGGTTCACATGGCCGCGGCTTTGGACCCGGGCCGTGGTCTCTTGGCCCAAATAACATCCTTTATTGAAGCTGGTGGCGCTGGCGTCAAGGCCGACTTCGGCGACTAGATTATCCTCGCCCATGTCGATACCCATGGCCGGGAGGCCGGCTTCGATCCGCAAGGTCTCGAGAGTTTGGGGATCGGCTCGATCGATGAGGTCTTGATCCTTCCATTCCTCCAAATTCCCGCGCCAGGCCGCGGCTGTTGAGGAAGGAACGAGGAGCTCCCAGCCCGCTAGACCGAAACGCTGGCTGGCAAAGATCAGGAGCTCTTGGCCTGCGAAGCTCCGAGAATGGACCGCTTCGCCGTCAGCTCCCAGATCGGGTCCGACCAAGCTTTCCAAGAGCCGATTCGCATTGGGACCGATCAAGGCGAAGTGCGACCAGTCCGCGGTCTTGTTCCATTCGACGTTGGCGAAGAGGAGAAAGGTGGCGAGGTGGTCCGAGACCTTGGCGCCATAGCCACGGGGAAAGAGCAGCAAGAAGCGGCCGGCTCGGCGCAGCACCCGAGCTTCGCTGATCAGCTTCCCCTTTTGGGTCAAAAAAGCGGCGGGCGCGATCCGGCCTTCGGCCAATTTCAAGACGTCTTGGGTGACGTAGGAATTGAGGAATTTGACGGCCTCGGGACCGCTGACTTGGTAAATTTCCTCGGCCGGCTCCCAGCCCAGGGCCTTGTCCTGAGCCGCAATATAGTTGGGCGACGCTGGCATCGTTTTCCTATATAATTCTGGCGATGGGGGGTCAACCCAGGGTAAAAAAAGCTTTGTGAAGGAGGAGCTTATGTCGGAATCCAAGGTTCAAGAGAAGATTGGCCACGCTTTGGGCCGCATTGCCAGCGGGGTGGCGGTTTTGACCACCGAGGACAAGGGCCAGAGCGGCGCGATGCTGGCTTCTTGGTATCAACAGGCCAGCTTCGAGCCGCCGATGGTCAGCTTCGCGGTCAAGCGGGGCCGGCCGGTCGTCGAGATGATCCAACACTCCAAAAAACTGGCGCTGAACGTCCTCCACACCGGCCAGAAGGACATGCTGGGCCATTTCGGCCGGGGCTTCGAACCGGGACAGGACCCCTTCCAGGGCATCAAGATCGAGCGCCAGGGCCTGGGCGTTCCGATCCTAAAAAATTGCCTCTGCTATTTGGAATGTGAGCTGAAGCATGAGTACGAGGCCGGCGATCACCTGATCTTCGTCGCTCAGGTCGTGAACGCGGGCAGCGAAGAGGACGGCCAGCCGATGGTTCATCTGCGGCGGAGCGGATTTCATTATTGAGACGTTAGCTCTTCGGCCGGAAGAGCTTGGAGACCACCGGGCGCGGGGCTTCGGTCAAATGACGGCCGGTGCTGGAAGTCGCGACGTACTCCGAGGATCCGGGCAGCGGCGTGTTTTCGGTGGCTTCTTCGGCTTTGGCGGCGGCTTCGACCGCGAAAATCATCGATTCGAAGGGCAGGGACTCGGAGCCTAGCACGGCGCCAGGGCGAATTTGGGCAGGGGGAGGGGGAAACTTACTCATATCTTGACCTCTTCGTTCTATCTAACCCCGTCGAAACACCATCAATCCTAACATCTGTACTAATTTTCGGTCCGGAGCCCTAACGAAGTTGCCTTAGGATGCCCAGGCCCTCCAAAAAAGTCAAACTCCGAAACCGGCCTGCCAAAGAAATAGGCCTTCCCGCTAAGCCGCTCCAGCGGCGATTTGGGCGGCGGTGAGTACCTTCCGGTCGAGATTGGGAAGGGCCAGGGATTTCAGCTCGGCGGTCGAGAAGAAGCGGGCTTCCTCGTAGTCGGCCGAGGGCTTGAGCCGACCCGCCACCTCGCCCTTCCAGGCCAGCGAGGTGATGCGGTGGTGGGTGATCCCGTGGGTGGTGGACGGCAGAGCCTCGCGGGGGTCGAAGTCCAGGCCCAGCTTGGTCTTCAGGCCCTCGCGGAGCAGGCCGGCTCCTTCGCCGCCTTCGCCGACATATTCGTGGGGCAGCGACCACATCCCCTGAAACCAGCGCGAGACCTTGGGCTTGAGCAGGAGCACGGCTTCGCCGCGTAGCGCCACCGCGACGCCGCGAGTCAGGCGCAGCGTCTTTTGGGCCGGCGGGGTTTCGGGAAAGGACTCGGGATCGCCGCTCTGGGCGGCGGCGCAAAGCCCGGCCACCGGACAGCGGTGACAGGAGGGCAGGACCACCCGGCAAAGCGTGGCGCCCAATTCCATCAGGCCCTGGTTGAAATCGCCGGCCGCATCGGGATCGATCAACTCGGCGGCCAAGGCCCAGATCTCTTTTTGAAGCCGACCTTCCTTGGCGTGGCCGCGACGGCGGAAGATCCGCGACAGGACTCGGACGACGTTGCCGTCGACCAGCGGCTCGGCACAGCCGAAGGCGATCGAAGCGATGGCGCCGGCGGTGTAAGGGCCGATGCCCGGCAGCTCGCGGAGGGCCACGGCCTGTTCCGGCATCTTGCCGCCGTGCTCTTTCATCACCGCTTGGGCGCCGCGGTGGAGCAGCTTGGCCCGGCGGTAGTAGCCGAGCCCGGCCCACTGGGCGAGAACCGCTTCCTCCGGCGCCTCGGCCAGAGTCCGCAGAGTCGGGAAGCAGCTCAGGAATTTTTCATAGTAGGGGATCACGGTGACGACCTGAGTCTGCTGGAGCATGACCTCGCTGACCCAAATGGCGTAAGGATCGCGGAGCCGCCGCCAGGGCAGATCCCGCTTGTGTTTTCGGTACCACTGAAGCAGGTTACGGCGAAAATTTGTCCGGAATGTCGGGCTGGTTTCCATCGCGATGCCAAAGGCACTATGGCAAAAATCGACGTCTTTCAACATGTCCCGCACGAAAACTTAGGCAGCTTCGAGGCGACCCTGCTCGAGGAAGGCGTTGAAGTCCGCTACATCCACTCCTACCGTCAGGACCTGAGCAAGCTGAAGCTGAGCGAAAGAGAGGACTTGAGCGGCGTCATCGTCCTCGGCGGACCGATGAGCGCCAACGACGGCGAGGAGATCCCTTTCATCCGCGAAGAATTGCGTTTGATCGAAGAAGCCATGAAGCTGGAATTGCCCTTCCTCGGAGTCTGTTTGGGCTCGCAGCTCCTGGCCAAGGCCTTGGGCAAGCGAGTCTACCGCGGCGAGGCCAAGGAGATCGGCTGGTATCCACTGTGGATGCGGCCCGAGGCCAAGGTCGACCCGCTCTTCGCGGATTTTCCGAATAAGCTGGAAATGTTCCAGTGGCACGGCGAGACCTTCGAGCTGCCCTATGGCTCGACCCTTTTGGCTTCTTCCCAGCTTTACCTTCATCAGGCCTTTCGCTATGGAAAGGCGGCCTACGGGGTTCAGTTCCACGCCGAGATGACGCCGGAGATGATCGCCGAATGGGAGCGCGAGGGTCGCGAGGAGATCGCCCGGGCCGG
>JBIOXX010000485.1:0-2072 GCA_044869875.1 bacterium
CCGCGATCAGGCCGACACCAACATCGTGCCCAAGAAGATGGACAAGGAGGAGCTTCGCGCCGGCTACATCGGCTTGATGAACGAGCTCTACTCCTACGAGAACTACGGCGAGCGTCTCTGCGGAACCCTGGCTCAAATCGAGCGCCAGCCGCGGAAGCGCAAAAAAGCCTTCTCGGCGGTCCACAGCGCCTACAACCTAAAGCGCCTTTCGCGGCTCCTCGGCTACTACCTCTTCACGCCCCATTCCGAACGCCGCCGCTACTTCTTCAGAGTCTTGCGCCAAATTTGGAAAAGCAACCCGGCCTATTTAAAAGAAGCCCTCTGGCATTTGGCCCTGCATAAGCATTTTTACGAATACAGTCGAATTCTAGCCAAGCAATTGGAGGCAAACCCGGCCGAACAGCGGCTTTCCAAGGCCGGATGACTGTGTTAGGCCTCGAAAGATGAAATCCTTTCGCGGCCTCGGCCCAATTTTGATCGCCTTCTGCTGTCTGGCTTTCCTTCATTGCGGCGGCTCGGGGAATGAGCCCAATCCCTCGCCTTCGGCCAGCCCAGTGCCGACGCCCTCGCCCGACTTCGACCTCGATGGCGTCGCCGACGAGACCGATAATTGTCTCGAGGTCGTCAACCCCAGCCAAGGCGACAGCGACCAAGACGGAAGCGGCGATGCTTGCGACTTGCCCACGGCCGAATTTTACGAGGCGGCCATTCCCGATTCTTTGAAGATTCTTAAGCTCGATCAAGTGAACCTGCCGACCCGCTTGAAGATCAGCCCCGACGGCTCGCTCCTTTTCGTCGCCGAGCTCGGCGGCAAGGTCCACGTCTTCGACCGGGTCAACGACACTTGGGTCCGGCAAACCACGTCTTTTCTCGAGGTGAATTTGGGCGGACTCAACACTAGCGAGGAGCGGGGCATGACTGGCCTTTTCTTGGGCGTCGATTTCGACCCCAATAGCTCCGATCCATTGCGCCGCGATCTCTTCGTCACCTATCAATTCCTCGACGGCAGCGATTTCGTGAACCGGATCGGCCGGGTCACGGTCAATCGCTCCGGCGCCAATTGGGTGGCCGGCGCCTTCACCATGATCTATGAAGGCCCCGACCCGATCAACAGCGCCTCCTCGATCGGCGCCCACCAAATCCAAGATGGCTTCAGCCTGAGCTATGAAGGCTTGCCTCACCTGCTGGTGGCGATCGGCGACGGCTTCTTCGCGGCCAGCGCCACCGACGAGAGCAAGGAATCGCTGGGTAAGATCTTGCTGATGCAGCGCGACGGCAGCCCAGCCGCCGGAACTCGTCCCTTCGCCAATGTCTTTCTCCAAGCCAAGGGCCTACGCAACGTCTACAGCATGGTCCTCTTGCCGGAGAGTCTGGATCCGCGGCGGCGAGTCTTAGGCGTGGAGAACGGCGCCGGCTTTCAGGATCGAATTTGGTTCTTGGAGCTGATCGACTTCGGCCACGAGACCGATCTCGGCATCAATCTCGGATGGAACGGCGACGATTCGGCGGCGAGCTGGACCTCGATTCCAGACCTCAACACTCCCGGGCCCTTCGACAACGAGGGCGTGATGCGCCTGCTCTCGCCGACGGTGTCACCGACCGGCTTGGCCTTGCATCCCGGCCGAGGCGTTGTTTCGGCGCCGCCCAACCAAGCGGCCTTCGTCGCCGCACTCTTCGGCCCGACCTCTTGCACCGATTGCCGGGGCCGGGAAATCGTCGCCGGCAGCTTGGGGAACTTCGGCAATCAACCTTCGATCGACAATCTTGAAACCATCGTCCGGCGCAGCGCCGCCGGCGAATCCGAGCTCGGCAATCCCACCGCGCTCGACATCGACCCGCTGAGCGGCGACATCCTCTTCGCCGACATCGTCAGCGGCGAGATCGATCGGATCGTGGTCTTTCCTTAAATGTTCGGGATGGTCTTGGGTTCGGGCGGCGGAATCAGCAGATTTCGCACCTTTTGGGGATAATTCGGATCGAGCTCCGGCGGCAGGTCCACTTCCTCACAGGTAACTCCGGGCGGCAGCTCGCTCGGGGGCGGACAATTCAAGCCGTAGCGCTGCTGAACTTGG
>JBIOXX010000486.1:0-4839 GCA_044869875.1 bacterium
TCGCGAGTCGACGTTTCGTTTCCATTCCGACGGTGCGGACTCACGTCAGCCGGGTGATCCAGAAATTCGGAGCCCACTCCCGGCTTCAAGCCGTCGCCTTTGCTCTCGGGACGGCGCCGAAAAATCAATAGGACTTCCGAAGAACGCGGAAACCGATCCAAAATAATATCAAGGCCCAAATCATTAGAATGAAAATGGCGGCGATCCAGTTCCTTGGGCTGGCTTTTTTAATTTGAAGCTGCGCCTTTTCGCGGCATTCCGATAGAACGGCGGGGGGGACGAGTTTGATCGCCAAAGCAATTCCCAGCGGCAGCAAAACCAAATCGTCCAAATATCCGAGAACGGGGATGAAGTCGGGGATGAGATCGATGGGGCTAAAAGCATAGCCGACCACACACAGGATCAAAAGCTTGGCGTGCCAGGGGACTCTTGGGTCGCGGTAGGCCAAATAAAGTGCGTAGATTTCTTCCTTTAAAGATGTGGCCCATTTTTTCCAGCTTTCTAGCTTGCTCAAATTCCGACTCCGAAGGATATCCATTTTATCGAAAGGAGCTATCTATGCACCATCCATTCAAAGCCGGGCTGCTTATCGCGGCCGCGGCTCTCATTATTCCGGCTTGCAGCAAGAAGCAGGAGCCGGCGCCCAATCCGGCGCCAAGCGCAACTCAAGTCGAGGCGATTCCGCCGGCACCACCGGTTCAAGTTCAAGCCGCGGTTCCGACGCCCGGTTTTGAAGGCGAGTGGAAAGGCGAAAGCGGGCCGGACTTGCCGATTAGCTTTTCGATTCAGGGAAATCAGGTCACTTCGCTGAGCGCCAGCTATTCGGGAAAGAGCGGCTCTTGCTCTTTCAATGGACTCCTTTCGAGCGATGGCCCTGCGGCCATCAGCGATAAGATCTTCACCGCCAAGGGGAAGAACGACCAGCATGGTAACATCGAATTCACCGCCACCGGCACTCTGACCTCGAGCACCGAAGCCTCGGGCACCTTGCTTTGGAAAGGAAAGTCCGACCTCTGCGGCGACATTGAGCTCCAATACAAATGGACGGCGAAGAAGGCCCCGGCCGAAAAAGAAGCTGCCGAGCCCGACGACGAGCCGCTTTGAGCTAGACCAAATTTTGGTACTCGGCCTCCAATTTGGCGATGCTCGGCCAGAAGGGGCCGGGCTCGGTCCCTTTGAGTTGGGCTTCGAGGATTCCGAGATGAGTGTGCCATCCACCGGACACCGCCAGCAAACCCTCGCGGTCAGCGAGCTTACGGTGGGTCAGGACCAGCAAGACTTGGCCGTCTTTTGGGGTCAGCTCGAAAGTAACTTCGGAAGGATTTTTGCCGGACTCTTCGAACCAGGTGAAGCTCAATAGCCGCGGTGGTTCGCATTGAGTGATGCGGCCGGGACTGACGATCCCCTCATATTTTTGATATTTCTCGGGCGTTAGCTCGTTGGGCGCAAGCTCGGAATTGCGAAAGGTCAATTCAATGCTGCCACCGACTCGGAGCTCCATCGGGCCGCCGGCCAGCCAGGTACGTCGTTTTTCCGATTCGGTTAAAAAAGCCCAGACCCGCTCGATCGGGCCGGGCAGGAGGCGCTCGAAGCGCACCGCGTCTTTATCGATTTTTTTTCCGTAGTCCGTCATTTTTTCCTCCTGATTTTTGATCGATGGCTTTCAATTGCTTCTCCAAAGCGTCGAGGTGGACCGACCAAAAACGGCGGGTCCGGTTGAGCCATTCTTCCAACTCCTCGATGCCGGAGGGATCGACCGCGTAAATCCGCTGCTGAGCTCGGGTTTCGACCTGGACCAGCCGAGCTTCGCGCAGGATTTTCAAATGTTGGGAGATGGCCGGTGAGCTGATCGGAAATTTCTTGCCGATGTCGGTAGCCGAGAGTTGGCCGCTTCGGGCCAAGAGCTCGACGATGCTTCGGCGGGTGGGATCGGCAAGGGCGGAAAATACCGACATGAGCCCTTTATATAGCCGATGCTTAATTAAGTAAATAGTTAAATAGCGTGGGGCTCAAGATCCGAAAACCCGGCGCAGGATATCGGTGATTCGGGCCGCGGGATCCTTGCGGATTTTGCGCTCTTCGTCGGCGATGAGCTTGAAGAGGCCGGAGACCGCCCGTTCGGTGACGTAGTTTTCGAGGTTGGGATCGACCTTTTGCATGAAAGGAATCCGGTTGTACTGGGATACCAGCGGATTCCAGTACTTGGTGACTTCGACCTTATCCATGGCTGAGCGGACCACCGGCCGGAAGGCCATGGTCAGGGGACCGCTGGTCTTGCGCCGGAGATAGGCGGTGGCGGCGTCGTTGGGTCCGCGCAGTATCTGGAACCCGTCGTCAATGGTCAGGTCCTTGACCGCTTTGAGAAAGATCGGTCCGGCTTTCTTGGCCGATTCCTCGGCCGCTCGGTTGAGGGTGAGAATCAACTTTTGGACCTGGCTCTTGAGGCCGATCTTCTCCAACATCTGCTTCATCTGAATGGCTTCGGGTGGCCAGGGAATGAAGATCGTCGGATTCCTATAGAAACCGTCGATTCGGGAAGCCTTGCCGGCGGCGGTGGTAACGCCCAAGACCAGGGCTTCCTTAAGGCCGCTGATGACCTCGTTTTTGCTCAGCGAAGGCTTGGCCGAAGAGAGAGCGATCGCTTCGGCCGGAAGCAGCAGCGGAATGGCGAGCCAAATCCAGAAGAGTCGGGAAGATTTTTTCTTCATTCTCCCAGGCTTGAGTCAAAGCCAAGGCCTCGTCAATTCCTATTTTGATTGCCTCCTTTTGCCGAAAAAAGTACCTTGGCCCAAATTTTTAATTCAGGAGGCCTTATGTTCGTGAAATTCTTAGCTTCGACCGCGGTGGTTTTTGTTTTGTCATTGAGTCTGGGCTCTCCGGCCCAAGCGGCCGACAAGAAAGCCGAGGCCAAGGCCCAGATGGAAGCGATGATGGCCAAGGCCAAGGAGGCCGGAACGCCCGGCGCCGGCCATGAGGTGCTAAAATCTTTGGAGGGTAATTGGGCGGTCAGTTCCCGCATGTGGATGCCCGGCGACAAGAAGCCCCAAGTGACTTCGGGGACCAGCACGATGACGTCGATCTTCGGCGGCCGTTTCATTAAGCAGGATTTCAAGGGCGATTGGGCCGGACAAGCTTTTGAGGGCTTAGGTTTCATCGGCTATGACAACGTTAGAAAGGAATACGTCTCGACCTGGATGGACAGCATGTCGACCGGCATCGGCCAAGCCGCCGGTCAATATGATGCGGCGACCAAGACGATCAACGATCAAGGAAGCTTTAGCTGCCCGATCACCGGTGAAAAGAATATGCCGTTCCGTGCCGAGTGGAAGATCCTCGACTCCAATAACCTGATTTACAACATGTACGCCAAAGGCCCCGACGGCAAAGAAGCCCGGACCATGGAGATCAAATATAAGCGCGCGAAATAATTGATCATCGCGTCGATGGCCAGGAGGCTGAAGATGAAACGCGAAGATAATATTACAATTTGGGTCGTCACCGGAATCGTTGGCGCCGTCCTTCTGGGCATCGTCTTGATCCCGCTCCGCGGATTCACTTCAGCCTCCAATCTTGCTTTCGTTTTTTTGCTCTGGGTGCTTTTGATCGCCGAGCTCGGCGGCCGGGTGGCCGCCGTAGCCGCGGCGGTCCTGTCGGCGATCAGCCTCAACTTTTTTCTCACCCAGCCTTACCTCTCTCTCACCATTGAAGACCGCGACGACATCATCGCCTTTGTTGCGATGCTGATCCTTGGTTTGATCGCGGCCTCTTTCGGCAAGCACCGCAAGCGCTGGCAGGACGAGGCCGAACGGAGCAGCCATGACCTCGACGTGCTGGAGACGACGGCCAAGCACATCGCCCTCGGAACTCCGTCGGCCGAAGTGCTGGCTGGCTTGCGCTCGGCCTTTCGCCTTAATGGGATCGCCATCCACGATGTTTCGGGAAAACGGGTGGCGTCGGCGCCTTCCAACTTCAATGACCAAGCACCGCCGGTCAAGCTGGAGATCAACGAGCTGTTTTCGGCCGGCGAAACCGAACTGAAAATGGGTAGCCGCGGATTCTTGCTGCCGCCGAGCGGACGGCTGGAAATTCCCAGCGAGGGCGGAACGGTGGCGGTCGACTTTTGGGGTGGAGATCCTGAAGGCTACTCTTTGAGCGAAAGGCAGGCCTTGGTGGTTGCGGCCTTGCTGATGGCCCGAAGCATCGACCGAAAATAAATCCCAAAATCAACGAGGCGAAAGGGGACGGGGCACGGCCGGACGGCCGCGAGGGCATTCGAGCGCGGACCGGTCCCAGCGACCGGTCTCGGCTGCCGCTTGATAGGTGCTCTCGAGGAAATCGAGCAAGGTGGCCGAAGGATCGGCCGCGGTTCGGACGGCGTCATAGGGCAGGAGAAACTCTCCCAGCCCTTTATCGTAGAAAGTCGCTGCCGGCCCCACCGGGAAACTCGGATAGCCCTCGGGTTGAGGGTAGGCGTAGGAGTAGAAAGCCGGATAGCCCAGCCCGCCATTTCCCGGCCAAAACCCGGCGCTCGAAACTTCGTGGGAATAAGCTTCGCGGCTGACCGCGTCGGGCAGCCCGGGATGGCCGCCGGGATGCAAGGGCGCGGTTCGTCCCGAGAATCGGGTGACCGCGAGGTCGAAGCTTCCCCAGAAAAAGTGAACCGGTGAGACCTTCCCCAAGAACCCGCTGCGGAATTCGCTGAGCACCAGATAAGAGGAAAGCAGGGCGCGGTGAAAGCGTTGAGCCGCAGCGACGTCGTAATCGCGATGCTCTCGATCCTGATCGAAGGAAATCGGGTCGGCCACCTCGTTGGGGATCCGGTCGATGTGGACTTCGATT
>JBIOXX010000487.1:0-2858 GCA_044869875.1 bacterium
TGCGCTGGATGCTCGTGGGGCCTTTTCATGGTCGGGTCTTGATCAAGGAGATGCAGAAGATCGGCGTCAACTCGACGCTGATCATCGCCTTGGTCGGGCTTTTCGCCGGGATGGTCTTCGCGCTCCAAACCGGCTCGGCCTTCCGACTGTTCAACGCCGAGAGCTTGGTCGGCTCGACCGTCGGCATCGCCCTTTCCCGGGAGCTAGCCCCGGTCTTCACCGCCCTGATGATCGTCGCCCGAGCCGGCAGCGCGATGGCCGCCGAAATCGGGACGATGGGGGTGACCGAGCAGATCGATGCCTTGCGCAGCATGGCGATCAATCCAACCAACTACTTGGTGGTGCCGCGGGTGATCGCGACCACCGTCATGGTGCCGCTCTTGGTCGGCGTTTTCAACGCCTTGGGCCTGCTCGGATCTTATTGGGTTTCGATTTACCTCCTTCAGATTCCCGAGGGGCCCTATTTGTACCGCTATCAAATGTTGGTCGAGCCCGACGACTTCTACCAGGGCTTGATTAAGGGCGTGGTCTTCGGCTTCATGCTCAGCCTCATCGCTTGCTATAAAGGTTATCACACGACCAACGGCGCCGAAGGCGTCGGGCGGAGCACCACCGAGGCGGTGGTGGCGGGCTCGGTGACGGTTTTGGTCGCCAACTATTTCCTGGCGACCTGGCTGCTGCAGCTTTTTCCCGATTAGGAATTCATGGCGAAGAACGAAAACTCACCGGTGATCGAGCTTCAAGACCTACACAAGTCCTTCGGCTCTCAGAAGGTCTTGAACGGGCTCAATTTCAACATCCCGCGGGGCAAGATCACCGTGATCATCGGCCGCTCCGGCGAGGGCAAGAGCGTCCTGCTCAAGACCATGATCGGCTTGGTCCAGCCCGACGAGGGCCAGGTCAAGGTCGAGGGCCAGGAGTTTTTCGAGCTTTCGGGTCCGGGCCAGAACGAGCTCCGCAAGAAATTCGGCATGCTTTTCCAAAACGCCGCTCTTTTCGATTCGATGAACGTCTTGGACAACGTCGCCTTCCCGCTGCGCGAGCACACCGATTTGAGCGAGAAGGAGATCCGGGCCAAGGTCGACGAGAAACTCTGTCGAGTCGGCTTAAAGGATATCGGACATAAGATGCCGGCCGAGCTCTCGGGCGGCATGCGTAAACGGGTCGGCTTGGCTCGGGCCCTGATGCTCGACCCCGAGATCATCCTCTACGACGAGCCGACCACCGGCTTGGACCCGATTTTGACGGATTCCATTGACAATTTGATCCTGGAAACCCAGAAAGGATTTGGCCTCACGTCGGTCGTGGTCAGCCATGATATTCCTTCCACGATGAAGATGGCGGATAAGGTCGCGATGCTTCACGAGGGCCGGATCCTCGAAGAAGGGCCGCCCAAACTGTTCCAAGAATCGAAGGATCCTTGGATCCAAAGTTTCCTCCAAGGGAAGGCGGACAAGGACTTTATCGGATGAAGCGCAGGTTTTCGACAGAAGCCAGGGTCGGGGTTTTCGTGATTCTCGCGATCGCGATCCTGGCCTACATCACGATCGACGTCAGCC
Source organism: bacterium (assembly GCA_044869875.1). GTDB lineage: Bacteria > UBA10199 > UBA10199 > DSSB01 > DSSB01 > DATEDP01. Next base: position 1,560 of record JBIOXX010000487.1, read on the forward strand.
AGCTCGGCTTCACCCGCGGCACCTACAAGATCTACACTTTCATGGACAATGCCGAGGGCGTGGCCGCCAAGACTCCGGTCCAAGTGGCGGGCATTCCGGTCGGCCGGGTCAGCCGAGTCGAGCTGACTCCCGATTCCAAGGCCAAGGTCGAGATCGAGCTCAAGAAAGACGTCAAAATCGGCGACGACGTCGAGGCCGAGGTCCGGACTCGGGGCGTTCTCGGCGACACCTATATCGAAATCTTCCCGGGCAAAGAAGGGGGCATCGCCATCCCCGAAGGCGGCACGGTTCGGCGGGTCAAGACCCCGGCCGATTACCAGCAGCTGGTCCGCGACCTTTCGTCGCTGACGGTCGACTTGAAGGAAATTACCACCGCCCTGAAGGAATACACCGTCTCCGAAAAGTCCTACACCGCCGAGATCCTCAAGAACATGCAGACCCTGACCGGCCAAATGGCCAAGTTCAGCGTCAACAACAACGCCAATCTCGAAGCCATCGTCGCCAATATGCGTTCCTTGACCCAGGATTTGGCGAAGTTCTCCCGCGATTCCTCGGATGACGTCGAGGCGGCCATCACCCGGATCGGCGAGATCACCACCAAGGTCAACGACGGCCAGGGCAGCATCGGGAAGCTGATCAACGATCCGACCACCGTCGAAAAGACCAACGAGATTCTGGAGAATATCGCCGGGCTGACCGACGGCGTCCGCCGGATTCAGACCGAGCTCAGCTACCACATGGAATATCTCGGCGAGACCAACGACGTGAAGAACTACGTCGGCCTGAAATTCCAGACCCGCCCCGACAAGTTCTTCCTCTTCGAGATCGTCCACGATCCCCAGCCGCCGGCCTCGGAAAAGAACCAGATCACCACCGTCACCACCGGCGGCGGCGCCACCAGCGTGGTCACCACCGAGACTCAGGATTTCAACAAGATTCGCTTCTCGGCCCAGCTCGGCAAGCAGTTCAAGGATATCGTCGTTCGCGGCGGCTTGATCGAGTCGACCGGCGGCTTCGGCATCGATTACAACCGCGGCCCGCTCGGAGTGCAATTCTCGGCCTTCGACTTCAGCAACGACGATCGACCCCATTTGAAGTTCCTGACCCAGCTCAACTTGACCCGCTCGCTCTTCTTCGTGGCCGGCGTCGACGACTTCATCTCCACCCAGCACGATCCCGACTGGTTCTTCGGTGCCGGCGTTCGCTTCACCGACGAGGATATCAAGAGCTTGCTGGGGACGGCGTCACTGGCGAGATAAAAATTCTCACCCCCTCCTTTGTAAGGAGGGGGCAGGGGGA
>JBIOXX010000488.1:0-2745 GCA_044869875.1 bacterium
CCGTTTTCGGCGGTGGCCGGAAGATAGATCAAACCCTGGTAACGCCCGTCGCTTTGGAACTCACCGCTGCGGCCGGCCATCACGTTGGTGTCGACGTAGACCGGATAAACCGGATCGACCACCGCGATGCGATTTTGGACCGAGAATATCTCCTGGATATTTCCGGTGTCGCACTTGGAACCGTCGGAAACGAAGATCTCACTGGCTTTGAGCTTCACGCCGCGGGGCGCGAAGTCGTGCTTCAAGATGGCTTCGATCAAGAAGGGATAACCTTGCTCCGGTCCATAGCCCCGAAAGCCCTCGGCCTTGCCCATCTCGCCGACCGCCGCCTCCATGGCTTTTACCACCGCCGGAACCAGCGGCAAGACGACGTCGCCGATGCCGAGCCGAATGATGTCGGCCTTGGGATTGGCCTCCTGGAAGGCTTTGACGCGGCGAGCGATCTCCGGAAAAAGGTAGCCGGCTTTCAGCTTGAGATAGTTATCGTTAATACGGGCCATCGCTTGGCGTTAAGACGGAGGCCGCCCTCGGATCAAGCGAATTTTGGGTGTCAGAACGGCGACGGCATGGGCCTAAATTTGCATGCTTGCGATTTCACAGGCTCCCGCATTGACTTCCCTTTTTGCTCACCTTAATGTCGATTGTGGAGGGTTTGTCGCAAAAAAGGATGGAACACACCGCCTACATCGCCATCGGCAGCAACCTCGGCGACCGATTGAAGAACGTCAGCGAGGCCATTCGGCTGATCGAAGACCACCCTTTGGTCCGCGTCTTGCGACTCTCCCACTTCTACGAGACCGAGCCGCTGACCCTGCGCGGCGAGAAGCAGGGTTGGTACCTCAACTGCGTGCTCAAGCTCCAGACCTCGCTCAACGCCATCCGGCTCTTCCACCTGATGCAGCAAATCGAAGGCCTGCTCGGCCGAGTGCGCGGCGACAAGTGGGCGCCGCGGACCATCGATCTCGACTTGCTCTTCTTCGACGACGAGATCCTGCGCAGCAAGTCCTTGATCATTCCCCATCCGGCCCTCCACCTCCGGCGCTTCGTCCTCGAGCCGCTGGCCGAGGTAGCACCCAACTTCGTCCATCCGATCAAGGGCGTTCCGGTCAAAGCCCTGCTGAAGAAGCTTGGCGACAACAAAAAGGTCGTCCCGCTCTATAAATTCTTCCTCAGCCAATCTTCCGACGGCGTGCTCAAGACTCCGCTGCGGGATCGGCTTTAATCCCATGTTCCGACTCTTCCTCCTCGCCTTGGTGGTCTATTTTCTGCTCCGATTGGTGCGGCGCGTCGTATCGACGCTGGCCTCGGGCGCTTCGGGTTCGCGGCCGCGGGAAAAATATTCGGCTCCCACCGGCCCGACCGGTTCCAGCGGCGTGATCGATGAAATGAAGCGCTGCCCAACCTGCGGAACCTACAATCCAACGCGGCTGGCCTACCGGAAGAAGGACCTTTACTTTTGCAACGACCGATGCCATGAGGATTTTAACGACGGGAAGCAAGCCTCATGAAAATTTTCATCGACACGGCCGACGTGAAGGAGATTCGCGAGGCCAACGACATCGGCATCCTCGACGGCGTGACCACCAATCCCTCCTTGGTGGCCAAGAGCGGACGCAAGTTCCGCGATGTTTTGGAAGAGATCGTCAAGATCGTCGACGGCCCGGTCAGCGCCGAAGTGGTCAGCATCGAGCACGAAGGCATGCTCAAAGAAGGCCGGGAATTCGCCAAGATCCATTCCAATATCGTGATCAAGCTGCCCATGACCCTTGAGGGTCTTAAGGCGCTCAAGGTCCTCACCGCCGAGGGCATCAAGACCAACCTCACCTTGGTCTTCAACGCCAACCAGGCTTTGCTGGTGGGAAAGGTCGGCGCGACCTACGTCAGCCCCTTCATCGGCCGGCTCGACGACATTTCCCAAATCGGGATGGATCTCATCCGCCAAATCCGGACCATCTACGACAATTACGAGATCGACACCCAAATCTTGGCGGCATCGATCCGCAATCCGATTCATTTCCTCGAAGCGGCCCTGATCGGCGCCGACGTGGCCACGGTGCCGATGTCGGTGATCCGGCAGCTGGCCCAGCATCCCCTCACCGACATTGGCTTGGATAAGTTTCTCAAGGACTGGGAGAAGGTTCCTAAATGACCTCGATTGGCGCCGGAAGCTCGAACGAAACCCAACATCTCGGACATCAAGCTTCACTGCCGCCAAACATGCCGCCGGGAGCTTACCAACAATCGGCTCCCAAGAAGAGCGGCTGCGGTTGCGGCTGCGGCTGTTTCAGCGGTTGCCTGATTCTCTTACTCTTGATCGGCGGCTTCATCGCCCTGGTCTATTTCTTCGGCTTCAAGAATGATCGCTACATTGGCCACATTGACCGGGTGGTGGTCTGGACCTACGAGGGGGCGATCCGACCCAAGCTGGCCAGCCAATTCACCGCCGGGATGCCCGACGAAGAGCGGGCCCGCTTCCTCCAGCTCAGCGACGCCGCCGTCGACAAGTACCTGGCCCTTCCGCCTCCGGAGAAGAAGGCCATCCTCAGCGAAGCGGCGGTGGCCTTCTGGTACCTCCAACAAGGCTCGATCTTACCGCCCGAGAAAATCCCGCACTTGAAACAGTTCATCGATTCGCTGGACATGCGAAAAGGCATCCCGCCGCCGAATCGCTCCTACACACCGCCACCGCCTCAACGCCAATACCAAGAACCCCCGCGCCGCCCGATCGAGCCGCCGAAGGAATCG
>JBIOXX010000489.1:0-9377 GCA_044869875.1 bacterium
ATGACCATCGCCGCCTGTGCGTTGATCGCCTTTTCCAAGAACTTGGTCTACTCGGCCTTCTCCTTGCTCGGCGCCTTCGCCGGCGTTGCCGGCCTGATGATCCTGCTCGGCGCCGACTTCCTCGGCATCATCCAGATCTTGGTCTACGTCGGCGGCATCTTGGTCCTTTATCTCTTCGCGGTCTTGATGACCGCCGGAATCTCCGACGTGAAGCTCTCCAATCCGGTGAGCTCGGTGAAGATCGCGGTGCCGGCCCTCCTGGCTCTCATCCTATTGCTTGGCAAGCTCATCTACAGCACCCAATGGTTCGTCGCTGAGCAGGCCCCGATCGCCCCGACCACTCAAGCCATCGGCGAGAGCTTGTTGACCGAATATCTCCTGCCTTTCGAATTGATCTCGATTCTTCTGCTGGCGGCTCTGGTCGGAGCGGTCGCCGCCGCCCGGAGGGAAGTGAAATGATCGGCTTGCAACACTTCCTCTTCGTCGCCGCCATCGTCTTTGCCCTGGGGCTCTACACCGTGGTGACCCGGCGCAACGCCCTCGGCATCTTGCTCGGTACCGAGCTGGTCTTGAATGCCGCCGCCCTGAACATGGTCGCCTTCGGCCACTTCGGTAATAAGACCGTCGAAGGATCGATCTACGCGCTGTTCGTGATCGTCTTGGCCGCCGCCGAGGCCGCGGTGGCCTTGGCCATCGGTTTGATGATTTTCCGGAATTTCAACACGATCGACGCCAATGCCGTCGACGACATGAGGGGATGATGGAGCGCTTCTTCCTAGAATATTGTTGGGTGATTCCCCTGGCTCCGCTGGTCGGCTTTTTGATCAACGGGCTCGGCATCTTCTTGGGGCTGCCTTATGCCAAGTCCAAGCGTTTCTCGGGCACCGTCGCTTGCCTGGCCATCTTCGTGGCCTTTGTTTTTGCGGTCGGCGTCTTCTGGAACCTCTTGGGCCTGCCGGCCGAGGAGCGCTCGGTCACCCGGGTGCTCTACACCTGGCTCCAGACCAGCAATCTCAAGGCCGACGCGGCCTTCCTCCTCGACCCGCTTAGCTCGGTCATGATGCTGATCATCACTGGCGTTGGTTTCCTGATCCACGTCTATTCCACCGGCTACATGGCCGAAGACCCGAGCTATCCGCGCTTCTTCACCTATTTGAACCTCTTCTGCTTTGCGATGCTGCTCTTGGTGATGGGCGACAATATCTTTATGCTCTTCATCGGCTGGGAAGGCGTCGGTCTCTGTTCCTATCTGTTGATCGGCTTCTGGTTCACTCACAAGCCCAACGCGGTGGCTGGAATGAAGGCCTTCGTGGTCAACCGCATCGGCGACTTCGCCTTCATGGTCGGCGTGGCCTTGCTCTTTTGGGCTCTCTACTCCCAGGGCCATGGCACCGTCACCTTCAAGGAGATCGGCGAGCACGTCCACAGCGTCCAAGGCATGACTTTCTGGGGTGCGCCGGTCCTGGTGGTCGTCGGGCTTCTGCTCTTCGTCGGAGCCACCGGTAAGTCGGCTCAGATCCCGCTCTATGTCTGGTTGCCCGACGCGATGGCCGGCCCCACGCCGGTCTCGGCCCTGATCCACGCCGCGACGATGGTCACCGCCGGCGTCTACATGATCGGCCGGCTCAACTTCGTCTATACCTTGGCGCCCGAAGCCCTGATCGTCGTTGCCACCATCGGCGCACTGACCGCGGTCTTCGCGGCCTCGATCGGCTTTGCCCAGAACGACATCAAGAAAGTCTTGGCTTATTCGACGGTCTCCCAGCTCGGTTACATGTTCCTCGGCATGGGCACCGGCGCCTACGTCACCGGTATCTTCCATCTGATGACCCATGCCTTCTTCAAGGCCTGTCTCTTCCTCGGCTCGGGCTCGGTCATTTTGGGCATGCACCACGAGCAGGACATGCGGCGGATGGGCGGCCTCAAGAAATACATGCCGGTGACCTTCTGGACCTTCTTGCTGGCGACCATCGCCATCGCCGGCATCATTCCCTTCGCCGGCTTCTTCTCCAAGGACGAGATCCTCTGGAAGACCTTCGAGCGCGGCGGCCATCAAAATTGGTATTACGGGCTTTGGGTGCTCGGCGTGCTCGGCGCGATGGGAACCGCTTTCTATATGTTCCGGGCGGCCTCGATGACTTTCTTCGGCAAGCTCGGCGAGCGGGCCCATGAAATCCCGGCGGCTGAGGACATTGACCCTTACGATGACGCTCATGTCCACCACGACGCTCATTCCCATGACCCGCACCACGCCCATGCGGTGGCCGATCCGGCCCACCTCGATACTTCTCATGAGGAACATGGCCACGAAGCCCATGGCCTGCCCCACGAGTCGCCGAAGTCGATGCTCTTCGCCTTGGTGGTCCTGGCCTTCCTCTCGGTCGTCGGCGGCTTGGTCGGGATTCCCTACGCCCTTGGCCAATTTTTCCACGTTCCGAATTTCTTCGATAATTGGTTGGAGCCGGTCTTCGCGGCGGCCCATCACGGCGCGGCCGAGGCCGCCCATCACGAGGTCCACGCCGTCGAGTATTTTCTGATGGCTTTCTCGGTCTTCGTCGCCGCGGCCTCGATCTACGCCGCCATCGTGCTCTACACCAAGCGCCAGCAGATTCCGGCCCGCTTCGTCGCGAAGTATCCCCGGCTCTACAACCTGGTGCAGAACAAATATTACGTCGATGAAATCTACCAGAAGGTTTTCGTCAACAACCTGCTGCGGCTGAACAACCTCATGGCGCTCTTCGACTCCAAGGTGATCGACGGCCTGGTCAACCTGACGGCGACGATCACCAAGGCTTTCGCCAAGGTCACCGGCTTCGTCGACAATACCTTCGTCGACGGCCTGGTCAACCTGGTCAGCGACACCGTGATCGCCGCCGGCGGCCAGCTCCGCAAGATCCAGACCGGACGGATTCAAAACTACCTTTACGCCGCGATGGCCGGCGTCTTGGTGCTGATGATTTGGAAAATGCTCTAGGGATAAAAAGATATGCCGAAATTCGCGATTCTAAGTTTATTAACTTTCACCCCGATGATCGGAATTCCGATTATCGCGCTTTTGCCCAAGGCCAAGGAAAACTTGGTGAAGTGGGTGGCGCTGATCTCGACTTTTCCGGCCTTGGGCCTGGCGGTGAAGCTTTTCATGGACTTCGACCGGACCAGCAAGGCGATGCAGTTTGCCGAAGGGCCCATCGATTGGATCACGCCTTTCCACATTCAATATTACATGGGCGTCGACGGTCTTTCGGTCACCATGGTCATCCTCACCGCCCTGATCAGCACGATCTGCATCATCGCGAGCTGGGGCATCGAGAAACAGGTAAAGGGTTACTTCGTCCTCTTCCTCCTCCTCGAGACCGGCATGATGGGCACCTTCCTGGCCCTCGACTTCTTCCTCTTCTTCATTTTCTGGGAAGTGATGCTGCTGCCGATGTACTTCCTGATCGGCATCTGGGGTGGCCCGCGCCGGGAATACGCTGCGATCAAGTTCTTTCTCTATACCTTGGCCGGCTCGGTGCTGATGCTCTTGGTCCTGGTCGCCTTCTATCTTTATAGCGATGGTCAGACCTTCAACCTCATCGCCTTGCAGAACATCGAGCTTCACAAGGGTCCGTTGGCCATTCCGGGGATTCGCACCGCTTGCTGGATCGGGCTTTTCATCGCCTTTGCGATCAAGGTGCCGGTATTTCCGTTCCACACTTGGTTGCCCGACGCTCACGTCGAGGCGCCGACCGCGATCTCGGTCATCCTAGCCGGCATCCTGCTTAAGCTCGGCACCTACGGCATGCTTCGCTTCAACTACCAACTCTTCCCCGACGTCACGGTCCAGTTGGTGAAGTGGATCGCGGTCCTGGGTGTGATCAACATCATTTACGGCGCGCTCTGCGCGATGGCTCAGAAAGACTTTAAAAAGCTCATCGCCTACTCTTCGGTCAGCCACATGGGCTTCGTCCTCTTGGGCATTGCCTCGCTGACCGCCGAGGGCATGACCGGCGGCGTGCTTCAGATGTTCAACCACGGCACCATCACCGCCCAATTGTTCTTGATCGTCGGCATTATCTACGACCGAGCCCATCACCGCGACATCAACGGCTTCGGCGGCTTGGCCACGGCTATGCCGAAGTACGCGGTTTGGACCGGCATCGCTTTCTTTGCCGCTTTGGGCCTGCCCGGCCTCTCCGGCTTCATCAGCGAGGCCCTGGTCTTCCTGGGCGCCTTTAAGAATTGGCCGGTCTACACCGCCGTCGCGATCACCAGCGTGGTGCTGACCGCGGCTTACATGCTTTGGGCCCTGCAGCGGGTCTTCTTGGGTCCGCTCAACGAGAAGTACAAGGGCTATCCCGACATCAACGGCCGCGAAGTGATTACCTTGCTGCCCTTGGTCATCATCGTGATCGTGATGGGCGTCTATCCCAAGCCGGCCATCGACTTGATGAGCGTGTCCTTGAACGGGATTAACGAGATGCTGGTGCCCTACGGCGCGAAGGTCGCGTCGGTTTTGGGTTGGTAATGGGATGATTCATGCAGACATTAAATAACGTCGCCAGTCTTTGGTATTTCCTGCCCGAGTTCCTGCTCTCGGCGGTCTTCGTGCTGATCTTTTTGATCGATCTGCCGAAGAAGTTCAGCGAGAAGCGCCTGCTCACGCCGACCTTGGCGGTGCTGGGCTTGCTCGGCTACATCGGCCTGACCCTCTATTCCTGGGAATTCCCCAAGGTCGCGGCCTTCCACGGCATGATCGTCATCGATCCCTTCACCAATTTCTTCCGGATCTTCAGCGCCATCACCGCCCTGGTGACGATCTATTTCAGCTTGAAGGCCAAGGAGCTGGCCGAGGCCGGGGCCGAATATTGGGCCATCCTGGTCGGGATCGTGATCGGCATGCCGATGCTGGCGGCTTCCAACAATCTCCTGATGATCTACCTGTCGATGGAGCTGGTCAGCATCCTCTCCTACATCATGGTCGGTTATTTGCCGGGCTCGCGGCGCTCGGCCGAGGCGGCGTTGAAGTACGTCCTCTACGGCGCCACCGCCAGCGGCATCATGATCTACGGGCTTTCGCTGATCTTCGGCGTCACCGGGACTCTCGACGCCATCCAGATCCGGGCCTTCCTCGAGCAGAATCCGGCCGAACGCTTGACTCTCTTCGTCGGATTGCTGATGGCCTTCGCCGGTTTCGGCTACAAGATCTCGGCGGTGCCTTTCCACATGTGGGCGCCCGACGTCTATGAGGGAGCGCCGACGCCGGTCACGGCCTTCCTCTCGGTGGGCCCCAAGGCCGCCGGTTTCGCCATCATCCTGCGCTTCGTCTTCACCGCGCTGACCGTGCCCAGCGGCGAGGATTTCATTCCGCTGAAGTACCTCGATATCTCGAATTTACTCTCGATCTTTGCCATCGCGACGATGGTCTTGGGCAATTTGCTGGCGATCCAGCAGACGAACATCAAGCGATTCTTGGCTTATTCCTCGATCGCCCATGCCGGCTATATGTTGATGGCGGCGGCGGCCCTCAACACCGAGGGCATCCGGGCGGTCCTGTTCTACCTCATCACCTATTTCATCATGAATTTGGGCGCTTTCGGCGTCGCCATCGTGGCTCAGAACGAGCTCGGCACCGAGGATATCGAGGGCTATAAAGGCCTGGCCCGGCGCGGTCGCCAAGGCTTCGCCATTTCGCTCAGCATGGCGCTCTTCATGTTCTCTTTGACCGGATTGCCGCCCTTTGTGGGCTTCATCGGGAAATTCTATCTCTTCTCGGCGGTCTTGGAAGCCAAGCTCTATGCCTTGGCCATCATCGGCGTCGCCAACAGCGTGGTCAGCCTCTACTATTACGCCCGCATCGTGAAGAATATGTTCTTCGACGACCCGGCCGACGATCGGGCCATCTCCGGCGCCTCGCTGGGCATGTCGCGGGTCCTGGTCTGCTTAGCCGCCGCAACCCTGGTCTTTGGGCTCTTTTGGAAGTCCCTGGCCCTGGTCACGGCGGCTTCGGCCAATCTACTGCTTTGACGATTGCTTACGGTAGCGCTCCGGCCCCACCCATTCGTCCCATTTCGCCTCATAGCCATCGTAATGAATGTAGAGCTTGTCGTCCTTCACCTTAAGGATGTGTGCCGGCCACCAACGGTCCTTCCATAGGACTTGGACCGCATCGCCATCCTGGTAGAGGGCTCGAGAATCCTTCCCGTGGATTTTGATCCGGTCGGCGCCGACCCATTCATCCCAGGAGTTGTTATAGCCCTTGTAGTGGATGTAACAGCTCTCGGGCTTGGCATTAAGGACGGTTGCGGGATACCAGTTTCCCTTCCAAAGGACTTGGGCGCTGTCGCCCTCGTGGCAGAGGGCGGCCTGGGCAGCGGCCGAATAGAAGAGGGTAGCGGCGAGAAAGGCGAGACTCAGGAGCTTCTTCATAAGATCCTTTCGTTATCGGGGAATTTTCAGTAAAAAACGACTGGCAGTTTAAGGGACCTCGTCCGGATTGCCAGCAAAAAAGCGTCCTTGACTTGAGGAATGTCTAAGCGATAGGCGCTTGCCTAATTCTTTGTTTTTCTAAAGGAAATGGGGTTTCGGCCGCATGGAGGTCGAGTTCAATAATTACCTTCCCTTGCTGTTTGTGATCCTGCTCGGGCTCGTCTTCGCCGGACTTTTTCTCCTGCTCTCCTACAGCTTCGGTCCCAAGAAGCCGACCGCCAGCAAGCTCGATGTTTACGAGTGTGGGGTTCCGCCCACCGGCGACGCCCGGGAGCGCTTCTCGGTGAAGTTCTTTTTGGTCGCGATGATCTTCCTGCTCTTCGACGTTGAGGTGGTTTTTCTCTTTCCCTGGGCGGTGCTGCTCAAGGAATTCAAAGCCGCCGGCCTCGGAGTTTCGGCCTTGGCTTCGATGGGCTTCTTCCTCTTCGTTCTCGGCCTGGGTTTGATTTACGAATGGAAGCGCGGCGCTTTGGATTGGGAGTCCTGATGTCCTCGGTCGGCGAAAATAACGTTCTCACTACCAAGCTCAGCGAAGTGGTCGCTTGGGGACGGAAGTACAGCCTCTGGCCCATGCCTTACGGCACGGCTTGCTGCGCGATCGAATTCATGGGCGCGGTTTCCTCGGTTTTCGACATCTCGCGCTTCGGCGCCGAGCTGGTCCGCTTTTCGCCGCGCCAGTCCGACCTGCTGCTCGTCCTCGGCACCATCAATTACAAGCAGGCGGCGATCTTAAAGAAGATTTACGAGCAGATGTGCGAGCCGAAGTACGTGATCGCGGTCGGCGCCTGCGCGACTTGCGGCGGATTTTACGACAATTACGCGGTGGTTCAGGGCATCGACGAGGTGATCCCGGTCGACGTCTACGTTCCGGGCTGTCCGCCGCGGCCCGAGCAGATCCTGCTCGCGATCATCAAGCTCCAAGAAAAATTGGAAGCCCAAGCCCGGGGCGAGAAAGCGGTCGACAAGAAGCGGGCGGCTCCCGAGATTCTCTATTCCTCGAAGCAACCCGGTATTTGAGCGGCAATGAAATGGATGTAGCGGCACTCCAAAACTCCTTTCCCCAGGCGATCAGCCAAGCAACTCTCGACAAGGGTCAGGCGGTGGCCGTGACCAAGCCCGAGAAGCTCCACGATCTGCTGGCGGGGTTGAAGAGCGACGCCCGCTTCGATTTCAATTTCTTGATGGACGTCGTTGGCGTTGACTTCTTCGGTCAGAAGCCTCGCTTCGAAGTCGTCTATCTGCTTTACTCCTTGAAGCATAAGCAGCGCTTGCGGGTGAAGGTGCGGGTCGAGGAAGGCCAAAATCTCCCAACGGCCAGCGATCTCTGGGCCAGCGCCGACTGGGCCGAGCGCGAGGTTTGGGACATGTTCGGCATCCGTTTCGACGGTCATCCCAACTTGAAGCGGATACTGCTTTACGAAGGCTTCGAGGGCCATCCGCTGCGCAAGGACTATCCTCAAGACCGGCGCCAGAAAATTCCCCAGATCGAGGAGATTCCGTGAGCGAGGGCCAACACAAGGACGCGTTGAGCGCCCAACCGGTCTATCTGAATCTCGGGCCCTCCCATCCGACGATGCACGGGACCCTTCGTCTCTTCGCCGAGCTCGACGGCGAGATCATCGTGCGTTCGATCGCCGAGTTCGGCTATCTTCATCGCGGTTTCGAGAAGCATTCCGAAAACTCGACCTGGACCCAGGTGATTCCCTACACCGACCGGCTGAACTACGTCAGCGCGATGATGAACAACGTCGGCTACTGCAAGGCGGTGGAGGAGCTGATCGGCCTCGAGATCCCGGAGCGAGCCAAATTGATCCGGGTCATCGTCTGCGAGATGAATCGGATCATCGACCACCTCGTCGCCACCGGCACCAATATCGTCGACATCGGCGCCCTCACCAATTTTTGGTACTACTTCAACGTCCGCGAAAAGTTTTACGACATCATCGAAAAGCTCTGCGGCGCCCGGCTCACCACCGCCTACACCCGGATCGGCGGCCTGATGCGCGACCTCTATCCCGGCTTCGAGGCCGAGATGCGGGCTTGCTTGAAGGAGACCGAGGACGCCATCGTCGAAGTCAGCGCGCTGCTCAACCGCAACAAGATCTTTCTCAACCGGACGGTCGGCGTCGGCGCCTTCGGCCCCGAGGACGCGATCCAATACGGCTTCACCGGCCCCTGCCTCCGGGCTTCAGGCGTGCCCTACGACCTGCGCAAGGACGCGCCTTACTACGATTACGAGACCTACGATTTCGAAGTGGTGGTCGGCGAGCACGGCGATTCCTACGACCGGATCGTGGTCCGCTTCGAGGAGATGCGCCAGAGCGCTCGGATCATCGAGCAGGCCATGGCCCGACTCAAGCCCGGCCCGATCATCAGCGATGACAAGCGGGTGGCCTTGCCGCCCAAGGCCGAGGTCTACACCAATATCGAAGCCCTGATGAACCACTTCAAGCTGATCTACGAGGGCATCCGGCCGCCGGCCGGCGAGATCTACAGCGCCACCGAGGCCGCCAATGGCGAACTCGGCTTCTACATCATCAGCGACGGCAGCGGCACGCCCTACCGGGTGAAGTGCCGGCCGCCTTGCTTCCCGATTTATCAGGCCTATCCCAAGATGGTGCAGGGTCGGATGATCTCGGATGCAATCGCGATCTTGGGCAATTTGAATATCGTGGCGGGGGAGTTGGATCGGTGAACGCTTTTCAATACACCCCCGAGAACAAGAAGCGCTTCGACGAGGTTTTGCGGCGCTATCCGGTGAAGCGGGCGGCGATGCTGCCGGCGCTCTGGCCGGTTCAGCATCAGGCGGGTTGGGTTTCGCCGGAAGCGATGGAATACGTTGCCGGCCTGCTCGAGCTGGCCCCGGCCCGGGTCTACGAAGTGGCGACCTTCTACACGATGTTCAACCT
>JBIOXX010000490.1:0-3764 GCA_044869875.1 bacterium
CGGGTGGCCGAGCGATGAGTACCCAATCGACGGGCATAAAAGAGCTCCTGCGCAAGATCATCGCCGGCAAAGAGCTTGTGCCCGAAGAGATTCGCGGCGGTTTCGAGGACATGCTCAAGGACGAAACTCGGGATTCGGAGATTGCGCTTTTTTTGACTTCGCTCTCGACTCGCGGTCTCGACGCCGACGTTTTGACCGAAGCGGCGAGGGTGCTCCGTGAAAAGATGACGCCGGTGGCCTTGACGACCCAAGCGGCGATCGACACTTGTGGCACCGGCGGCGACAAGAGCGGCTCCTTCAATTTTTCGACCGGGGCGGCGCTCTTGGCCGCGGCCTGCGGGGTTCCGGTGGCCAAGCACGGCAATCGGGCGATCAGCTCCAAGTCGGGCAGCGCCGATCTTTTAGAGGCCTTGGGGATTCCGATCGAACTCGGTCCCGAGGAGGTCGCCGCCGCCGTGGCTCGCGACAATTTCGGCTTCATGCTGGCGCCGCGCTTTCATGCGGCCACCGCCCGGGTCCAGCAGATCCGCAAAAGATTGGAGACCACCACTGTTTTCAATTTCCTCGGCCCGCTGCTCAATCCGGCCGGAGTCAAGCGCCAGGTTGTCGGAGTCTTCGCTCCGGCGATGCGGCCGATCCTAGCCGAGGCCTTGCGCCGGCTGGGAACCGAGAAGGCCTGGGTGGTCAGCAGCGACCAGGGCATGGACGAATTGAGTCCCAGCGGCCTAACCTATGTGACCGAGGTGAGCCCCGAGGGTTTGCGGGAAGAGCTTGTCCAGCCTGGCGATGCCGGCTTGCGGGAAAGCGACGCCAAGTATTTGGCCGGCAAGGACGCGGCCCACAACGCCAAGCTGCTGCGGGGAATTTTCGACAAGACCTTCTTTGGGCCGATCCGCGACGGCTTGGTCTTGAATGCTGCCGCGGCCCTGGTGGTGGCGGATAAGGCGAAGGATTTGAAGGAGGGCGCGGTGATGGCCAAGGACGCCATCGAGAGCGGGGCGGCGGCGGAATTATTGGAGAGGTTGAAGGTGTCATCCTGAGCGAAGCGAAGGACCTGCGACTGCCTTGGGTGGTATGAGGTCCTTCGGCCCCCTTGTGCCCGTAGTTTGGGTATTCGGGTCCTCAGGATGACATGCGGAGTGCCATGTCTATTCTCGAAAAAATATTCGACTATAAAAAAGACGAGCTCGAGCACTACAAGCGTCAGGCCCGGCTCGAGGATCTCCGGGCCAAGGTCCGGGACCAGGCCCACCGTCCGCTGCCGCTTCGCCAGCGGCTTTTGGATAGCGCCGCTCCTTTTGCCGTCATCGCCGAGATCAAGCAGCGCTCGCCGAGCAAGGGCTTGCTCCGGGAAAATTTCGATCCGCCGGCCATTGCCCAGGATTACGAAAAGCACGGCGCGGCCGCGCTCTCAGTCCTGACCGACGAGCATTTCTTCGGCGGCCATCTCGACCACCTTCGCCAGGTCCGGTCGGTGGTCGGCTTGCCGCTGCTGCGCAAGGATTTCTTTTGGGATCCTTACCAAGTTTACGCCGCCCGCGAAGCCGGAGCCGATGCCATTTTGCTCATCGCCGCGATGCTCGGAAAATCGCAGATCGAGGATCTTCAGGGCTTGGCCGAGGAGCTTCAGCTTTCGGTGCTGCTGGAAGTCCATGATGCCGCCGAGGCCGATTTGGCCAACGCCGTCGGGGCCAAGCTAGTCGGCGTCAACCACCGCGATTTGAAGACCTTCAAGGTCGACCTGACCTTAAGCGAGAAGCTCCTGCCGCGGCTGCCGACCGCCGCCCTCAAGGTTGCCGAGAGCGGCCTCGACAAGCGCGAGACCTTAGAGCAATTGAAGGCTGCCGGCATCGGTGCCTTCCTGATCGGCGAGGCCTTCATGAAGGCCAAAAGTCCCGGCGCCGCGCTGAAGGAGCTGCTCCAATGACCCTGGTGAAGATTTGTGGCCTGACCAATTTGAACGACACTCTCGACGCGGTCGAGCTCGGCGCCGATTATCTGGGCTTCAACTTCTATCCCGATTCGCCGCGCTTTCTGACCTATGAGAAAGCGATCGAGATCTTCCAGGAGATCCCGAGCAACATTCCCAAGGTCGGAGTCTTCGTCAACGAGGATGTCCAGGACGCGCTCGACTTGGCGATCGAACTCGAGCTTGACATGCTCCAGTTCCACGGCGATGAATCTCCCCAGTCCCTCAACGAAATCGGCCGTCCTTGGTACAAGGCCTTTCGGTTGAAAGAAGAGGGCGACTTGATCGAGATTCCAAAGTACCAGTGCGATTGGATCTTGGTCGACGCCTACTCCGAAAAGGCTTACGGCGGCACCGGCTTGACCGCTCATTGGGACCTGGTTCATGCCGCCGAGAAATTCGGCAAGAAGATCGTCCTGGCCGGCGGCCTTAATCCCGAAAATGTCGGGGTCGCGATCGCGACGGTCAAGCCTTTCATGGTCGACGTGGCCAGCGGGGTCGAGGAAGCGCCGGGAATCAAGGACCGGCACAAGATGGAAGTGTTTATTTCGAGAGCGAAGGCGGGATTGACGAGGGTGAAGTGAAGCTTTGTCATTCCGAGCGCAGCGAGGAATCCCTGCGGAGCTACTTAGCGTCAAGGAACTCCGCAGAGATTCCTCATTGCTCCGCTCCTCGGAATGACAAGTAGACGAAAGCTATCCATGGCGAATAAATTCGATTTCAAAAAATACCCCTTTCCCGATCGCCACGGCCGTTTCGGCGAGTTCGGCGGCAAGTTCGTGGCCGAAACCCTGATGCCCGCCCTCGCCGAGTTGGAGGTCGCTTATAAGAAGGTGAAGCGCGATCCCGAGTTCAAGAAAGAGTTCGACTATTACGCCGCGACCTACGTCGGCCGGCCGACTCCTCTCTATCATGCCCAGCGACTGAGCGAAAAGCTCGGGCTCAAGATCTACCTCAAGCGCGAGGACCTCTGCCACACCGGCGCTCACAAGGTGAACAACACCCTGGGCCAGATCCTGCTCGCCCGCCGGATGGGCAAGAAGCGGATCATCGCCGAGACCGGCGCCGGCCAGCACGGCGTTGCCACTGCGACGATGTGTGCGCTCTTCGGCCTCGATTGCGAAGTCTACATGGGCGCCGAAGACATCCAGCGCCAGTCGCTGAACGTTTTCCGGATGAAGCTGCTCGGCGCCAAAGTCATCCCGGTGACCAGCGGCTCGGCGACCTTAAAGGACGCCTTGAACGAGGCCCTCCGCGACTGGATTACCAACATCGATAGGACTTATTACTGCATCGGCACCGTGGCCGGTCCTCATCCTTACCCGGTCTTGGTCCGCGATTTCCAACGAGTTATCGGCGACGAGGCCCGTAAGCAAATTCTCAAAGCCGAAGGCCGGCTCCCCGACGAGATCGTGGCCTGCGTCGGCGGTGGGTCCAACGCCATGGGCATTTTCTTTCCCTTCCTCAAGGATGAGAGCGTCGAGCTGGTCGGGGTCGAGGCCGCCGGCGACGGGGTGAAGAGCGGTCGCCACGCCGCCACCTTGGTAGCCGGCCGGGTCGGCGTCCTCCACGGCCAGAAATCCTATCTTTTGCAAAACGCCGAAGGCCAGATCACCGAAACCCATTCGATCAGCGCCGGCCTGGACTACCCCGGTGTGGGACCGGAGCACGCTTTCTTTAAGGAGACGGGCAGGGCCCGCTACGTCTCGGTTACCGACGTCGAAGCCATGGAAGGCTTCGACCTCCTGACCCGCTACGAAGGCATCCTCCCGGCCCTCGAAAGCAGCCATGCCGT
>JBIOXX010000491.1:0-3156 GCA_044869875.1 bacterium
GCTGCAGGAGGTGGTCCGAAAAGTTTTGGAGAAGATCGAGGGCTTCCGCGGTGAAGCCAAGTTCTCCACCTGGATCTACCGGGTGACGGTCAACGAGTCGCTGATGCGATTGCGAGCCAAGCGCCAAGCCGCCGCCGTTTCTTGGGAAGAGATCCTGCCGAAGTACGAAGATGGAGTCTGGATCGATCCCAACCGCGATTGGTCAAAGCTGCCCGAGGCTCGGCTCCAGGAAAGCGAAGCCCGCAACTACCTCAAGGCTTGCATTCAGCTTTTACCCGAAGACTACCGAGCGGCCTATCTATTGAAAGACGTCGAGGAACTTTCGGAGAACGAAGTCTGCCAGCTCCTCGGCCTCGACAAGTCGGTGATGAAGGTGCGAGTCCACCGGGCCCGGATGTTTTTGCGGAAGAAATTAGAGGAGCGCTATGTCGATTAGAAGCAAGATCAGCCGGCTCATCGACCGCAGCCTCGGCCTACCGACCTGCGAGGAGGTCGAAGCCTTGGCCTATGACTTCCTCGAGGGCCAGCTCGACGCCAAGACCGAGAAGGCCTTGCATCGCCATCTCAAGCTCTGCCCACCCTGCCTCCGCTTCATCGAAGCCTACCGCCGAACCCGGGCCACCGGCCGCGAAGAGCCGCCTCCCCCGCTCGATCCGGTTTTTAAGGATCATCTCCTCGAGCTCTTCAAGAAAGAGGCGAAATAAAAAGCTCAGCCGCCGCGGACCCGCAAGTAGCGCCGCCGCAGACCCAAGGCCGAAATCCCTAGAATCGAAAATAGCGCCAAGGATCCGGCGGTCGTCCGCGAGCCCTCGGGGTTCAGACTACAACCACCGCCGCCGATCGTCCCGTCGTCGTCATCATCGTCGTCATCGCCGTCCGGTGAGGGAGAGGGCGTCGCCGATCCGGGCGTTTCTTCCTGGCAGCTCGCGCTGCAGCCGTCGCCGTCGGCGGTGTTGCCGTCGTCGCAAGCTTCGGCGGCGCCCTGGACGCCGTCGCCGCAGAAGTTCTGTTCATCGGCTCCGATATCCGGGGCCGACCCGTTCACTCGGGGATCGCCTTCAAAATCAATGGCCGGAAGGCCCGGCGCCGCCGGGTCGCCCTCGTCAATGCAGGGCGAAAGCTCCGAGATCCGCAAATCGCCTTGGGAGGAATTAAGGAACAATGGATTCATGCCCGGAAGATTGGCGCTTTGAGTGATATCGGTGATGCAACCGCCCGCGCTTTGGCAGAAAGTGGCGAAATCGGAGAAATCATTGCTGACCAAGGTCAAGGGCGCCCCATTGTCGTCCTCGTCGGCGTCGTCGTTGGCGAAAATGTCGTCGCCATCGCCATCGGCTTCATTGCCGAAAACGATGTTATTGTAGAGTTGAGCTTCGACATCGTTCCGGATCTGCAGATAAACACCGCCACCGCCGCCGGGCCCATTCCCGCTGTCTTGGGTTCGATTGGCAAAGATCGTGTTATTGACTAAGAAAAAGGTGCCGCTACCGTTAGTGACAAAGGCAAGGCCACCTCCGCCGCCCGGATCGCCGCTGGCTCCTGACAAGTTATCGAAGAAAACATTGTTAACGACCGTGGTCTCGCCCGCACCGTTCTGCAAAATAGAAAGCCCGCCGCCATTGCCGACCGATTCATTGCGATCGAAACGATTGCCCTGCACCAAGGTTTCGCCGTCGCGAATGTCCATTCGCATCCCGCCGCCGATACCGAGGATGTCGAGGCTTTTGTTGCCGGTGAAGAGGTTATTGGTGACGGTCGCCGAACCGCCCTCGGCCCGAATCCGCAAGCCTCCGGTAGAATCCGAAAGATTGCCGGCGAAGATGCAATTCGAGACACTCACCTCGCCGTTGAAACCAAAAAGAAAGGCGCCACCGGTGTTGCTGCTGGCGGGGATAATTCGGTTACGCTGAACCAAACAGTTGGTCAAACTCAGATTGGCCTCGATAGCCCGGACCAGGAGCCCACCGCCGGCGGAATTCGCTTCAACGACTTCTCCGTTCTGAATCGTCACGCCGCTAATGGAAACGGCGGCCGCGGTATCGTCGGGGGTGACGGTGGTGGTGTCGATCAGGAGGACCCGCCGTGCATCTTGGCCGTCCAAGACCGTCAAGGTCGGCCCGGCTCCGGAGATCGTCAGCGGAAAATTCTCGGTGGCGGCCGCCGTATATTCGAAGGGATTCGAGGAAGTGTAGAGACCGGCGGCGAGATTGATCGTGTCGGCCTCGCCGTTGGACTGAGCCGCGATCAAGGCCGATTCGAACTCGGCCCCGTTGGTGACGTCGAAGGTCGCCGCCGAAACGGAAGTGGAAAGGATGCAGAAAGCCGCTGTCAAGAAAGGTATGTGCCGATTTCCCATGAGAGCCCCCCGATCGGATGATGGAATGCGAAGGGAATTTTCACATAAAAATCCGAGACGGCACCAGGCTTTTTTTGGATCACTCGCAACACAACGCCTCAATCGGATGAAGTCGCGAGGCTTTTTGGCTCGTGGTAACCGGCGGCCTGGATCGCGAACATCTCGGCATACTGACCGCCGGACGCGATGAGCTCTTCGTGGCTGCCCGACTCGACCAGTTGACCTCGGTCGAGCACGTAGATGACGTCGGCATGGCGGATGTTAGCCAGGCGATGGGTGATCAGGACGGTCGTCTTCACACCGCGCCGGTCCCGGATCGTCTGGAACAGCGCATGTTCCGCATGAGCGTCGAGGGCCGACGATGGTTCATCCATGATGAGCAAATCAGCGTCGCGGAGGAAGCCTCGGGCCGCGGCGATGCGCTGCCACTGTCCGCCCGAGAGGTCCTGGCCGTTGGCGAACCTGCGGTCGAGCATGGTTTCATACCCGTGTGGCAGCTCCTGGATCATGTCGTGGGCAACCGCCTGCATGGCCGCGGCCTCGATCCGATCCCGCGGCGGCTCGGTGAAGCCCCTCTGTCCGTCGCTGGTGAGGTTTCCGAGGGCAATGTTGGTGGCGGCGGTGAACGGCCACCGACAATGGTCCTGGGCCGCCATGGTGATGCGGGCCCGCAGCGACGCGGGCTCGTAGTCCGACAGCGTTCGGCCGTTCCAGGCGATCACTCCCTCACCCGGTTGGCGCAACCCGGCGATCATCGCGGCGACGGTGGACTTTCCGGAGCCGTTCTCCCCGACGAACGC
>JBIOXX010000492.1:0-8118 GCA_044869875.1 bacterium
CCTCGACGTTCTTGTAACGGATCTCGCCGGCGCTCGAGGCTTTTTTCAAGTCGACCTTGACCGCGCCGGGCGTGCTTAAGTCGAGGTCGACCGAGCCGATGCTGCCCTTGTCGATGCTGATTCCGCCGTCGTTCTGCTTGAGTGAGATATCCTTGCCGTCCAAACCCCGGATCGCGATCTTGGGCCCGGAATCGCCGCGGCTGACATTGATCGAGCCGATCTCGCTCTTGCCGAGCTTGACCTTGACGTTACTCGCGGAATCTTCCAGCGAAAGTCCGTTGGCGCTGAGACCGTTGAAGGTGACCGAGTTGAGCCCGGCGACCTTGACCGTTTTGATTTCGGCCCCTTCGATCTTGGCCTTGATGCCCCGTTCCTTGTGTTCGTAGTTCAGCTCCTCGGCCTTGAGGCCGGTGATCTCGACGTTGGCCAAGAGCTTGTCGAGCACCGGCTGCCAATCCCGTTTCGGTTTGGGATGGGAGGTCGGATCGTTGCAGCGGTCTTTGACGATCTGCGGATCCTCGGCCGGCGTGATCGGGAAGATCAGCTTCATCAGTTCGGGCCAAGGCGGCAGGTTGAGGCGGATTCGGCCGGCCTTCAAGCCTTTGGCTGAGAAAGCATGGGGGCCGGTGGCGAAGCGGAAATTTGGCAGGTCACCGAGCTCGATGTCGACCGTGGTTCCCTTGGCACCGCCCTGAATCTTGATCCGGTTGAGGCCCTTCTTGCCGAGATCGATGTGGCCGAGTCCGCCAAGCGAAATCGAAGTTTCGCGGAAAAGGATGTCAATGATGCCGGATTCGCCATGAAGAAGATCGAACAGCGAGGGCTTCTTTTCTAGGAAGTTGGGGCGAACGACGATGGCGCCGGGTTTCTTGTCGTAGCAGCTGTCGGCAATGACGTAGTCCGGGTCATGGGCATCGGGGAAGGGTAGGACTCGCAGCAGTTTGTCCATCCTCCGCGGCATCTGAAAGGGTTCGACCCCCATGTCGGTGTAGGTCTTTTTGTTGATGATGCCCCAGCCCTTCAACATGTTTTCGCTGATGTCGAAGGAAACTCCGGGGGCTTCGTCATGGAGGAAGCCGATCGGCCGCATGATGATGCGGCTGGATTTGTCGGAGTGGGGGACGGCCGTTCCCATCGGAACCTTGTAGGCCGGATTGAAGGCCGAGCGAAAATCTTTGCCGCTCTCGAAGGGATCTTCTTGCTCAACCTTGAGCGGACCCTGGTCATTCTTGTTCAGCGGATGGGTCATGTAGAAGCCGTTGATCCGGTTTCCGGTTCGGCCCGGGAATTTGTCGTAAAGGACCCAGAAGTCGTAGAGCTCGGAGACCTTCTTGCCTTCGAGCGGTCGAACGCTCAAGTGAAAGTCGGCTTTGGTGTCGCTCTCGAAGAAGTTTTTGCAAGTCTCCTTGTTGGGATAGTCCTTGGCCTTGACGATCTCGGAGAAGCGGCAGCCGGCCTGGCTGCCGTTGACCGGCATATTCTTCACATCGAAATCGAGCGAATCGACCGCCATGAAGATGTCGATCAGCAGCTGCCCGGTGTCTTCGGGCTTCCACTCCGTCGGCGTCACCGGCGCTGCGGCTTGCATCGGAATCGTCGGAACGAAGATTCCGGGAATCCGGAAGATGGGAGGCGAGGAGGGGGCGAAGTTGAAGTGATAGCCCGATTCGAAGCGGTCGAGTCGAATCTTATCCAGGAAGAAGGTGGTCTGTCCGGGATTAAAAGTGGCCTTCGGACTAGGTTCCAAGTAATCGGTGAACGGCGTAATTGGGATAGGCTTTAGTTTGGCGGGAGGGGTCATGGCTTGGCCTTCTCCGGTTTCACGGCGTCCTTTTTCTCATCCCAGTCTTTCTTCGCCAAATACTGATTGATCTTCTTGGTGAAGCCGTCGGCAGTGTAGGGCAGGTGGTCGTGGTTGAACTGCCAGGACAACACGCTGTTGTTGTCGAAGATGAAGCCGAAAACCCGGGCCACCGCTGGATCGATCAGGGTGCTGAGGTGAAATTGTCCTTTGATCCATTGATTGTCGAAATCGATCCCGTCGGTGCGCCGCACTTCCCATTTGGTGTTGGAAAGAACCGGGGTTCCGACCAATAAGGTCGGATCGTCGGGATGAGGCTTGGAGAGCGGCATCCCGTCGGCGCCGCGCAAGTGGATGTCGCCTTGGCCGTCGCCGGCGAGAGCGAGGTAGCCTTTACCCTTGAAGGTCTCGTAGTTCATGTTCCAACGGCCGTTCAAGCGGCCGTCGAGGTCGAGGCCGATGATGCGGCCGCCGGTGCTGAGGGCGATCTTGGGATCGGTGAAGCCGGTGATGCCGAAGTTCAAGTTGAGATTTTTCAAGTCCAATGTCTTACTGTTCTTGTCGATCTCGACCGTCAGCGGATTTTTCGCCGGTGCCTTGGAGGTCAGCCAAATTGGCCCTCGTATCCAGCCCTTCTTAGACCAGCCCGAGCTATTGGCGCTGATGTCGAGCTCCGGAACCGACCACCGGACCACGCCGGCCTTGGGTTCTTCTCTCATCAAGCCAAACGCGAATTTCACCTTGCTCAAGTCGAGCCGGTCGAAATCGAGCCGGTCGGCGTTGAGATGAAAGCCGTAGAAGGCCTTGCCGTCCCAAAGCTGGCGCTCGATTTTCGCGGTCAGGTTTTCGACCGGGCTCCGCTTCATCTTGCCGGTAGCGTCGTATTGCAGGCCGCTCAGGCGGGCGCCGAAAACGCTGCTCTCGGGGAAGTGGTTGCCTTTGATGTCCAGGACCCAATCTTCATTGAGACCGTCATGCTTTTGGGCCTTGAGGACGAACTGGGTGGCGACGTCTCGTAAGGTTGCTTCCAGGTCGTAGAGCCCATCCATTCCCTTGACCAGGGTCAGCCCACCTTCGATCGTGAAAGAGCGGAAATGGCCGCCTTCGATTTTCGGAAAACGGAAGCTCAGTGCAAGATAGCCGGGGTCGTTGAGGAGCACGCCGCTGCCGTAGGGATCTTTGTCGCTGATTTCGAGCTCGGCGTCTTGCCAGTGAATCCCGCTCTCGGTCTTGAGATCGAGGCCGCTCAGCATCAGGTTGAGCGAGTGGGGCTCGATGACCCAACGTTTGGTTTCGCGGATGTCGCCACTGGGCAGGGTCTCGGTATCGATCTTCGGGACCAAGCGAACCTGGCCGTGTAAATTGCCCGAGATCGTCACCTTGCCGAGCTGGGGAAGGCGCAAGGCGACGTTTTCCAATTTCAGGTTGAGCTCGACGTCAGCGCCATCGCTGGTTCCCTTCACCGAGATGGCAGGCTTGTGGAGGAGGAAATTATTGTAGAAGTCTTCGGTCGAAAGGATCTTCCCGCCCAGCGTCGCGAAGAGCCCCGGCTTGTCGGGGTCGGTGCGCAGGTATTCGAGGTGGCCCAAGTCGATGTCGAGATTGTCCAGCGCGAAGCTCGAAGTCTTTTGGTTGTGGAGATAAACGCCGAGGTCGGCCTTCAAGCCGACCAAATCGATGAGGCCGGGGCTGAAGAGTCGGTCGATGCGCACCGGCGCGGTGGCCAGGACTTCCCAGTCCTTCAGGTTGCTCAGGGTGAAATCGGTGCGGAAAAGATTGCTGTCCACGTCCTGGCTGAACTCGACGTAGAGATTTTTGGATACCAGGCGGCGAGGGTGAAGCTGGGCGCTCACCGCAAGCTTGTCGAGGAGCTTTTCGAGGATGGCTTGCTGAGCCGGGTTCTCGGTTTTTTTGGCGGGATCGGTGTTGGCTCTCAGCTCGCTGACCGCGGCGTAGACCTCGTTCATCGAAAGCCGGTCCGGCAGCTTTCCGGAGCGGGCGATGTTGAGAAAATAGGGCAAGACCTTCCATTTCCCCTTGGCTGGATCGGCTTGGTAGGCCTCGTAGGATAGGGTTTCCCGTTTTTCGGGATTGTAGGCCACCGGCAGCTTCTTCAGCACCATCGGGGTGAGATCGACGTCATACACGTTCGGATCGAAAGGGTTGGGAGTGATCTTCACGCCCTTAAGAGGAAAGGCCAGCGGAAGCGCCGCATTCCAGAACCGGTTGCCGACTTTCACGCTGAGCAGAAGCTTGCCCTGGCGGATCGTCACGCCTTTAGCCTGAGCTCCGGGAAGCTGGCCGAGGATGCCCTTGGCCGAGACTTCGAGGTCCTGGGCCGAAAGCAATTCCAGGCCTTCGAGCGAAAGTTGAGCGTCGCCGTTTTGCCATTCCAGCTCAAAGGCCTGGCAGGCTTCGGGCCCTTGGAGGCCGGGAGCAAGAGGTCCGGTGCAGACTGAGGAATCGTGGTCGACCTGCAGCGAGGGAACCCTCGGGATCTCGGGCAGAGCACTGCCGCTCTTCATGCCCAGAAAAACCCCCAAAGAGCTGTCGGTGATTTCCAGTGGAAACATGTCTTGGCGCGAGGCCAACAGGGTCTGGATGTAATTCTGGGAGCGGAGGTAAGGGTTTTGCTGAACGAAGTCGCGATAGGTCTTGAGCGATTCGGGCCAAAAAATTTCGGCGCTGCAATCGCTCGGCGAAGGAAGGAAGGCCAGGTTATCGGGATTGGCCGCAAAAAACTCGATGCCGGAATTCGACGTCGCATCCCGTGTGTTGCCGCCGTGGCAATTCGCACAGGACTTTGGAGAGTAGTGGTCAGGAGGAACGGGGGTGTGCCGCCCAGATCCCAACACCGATGTGCCCTTCGGTGGTGTCATGTCGCCTTCGACAAACTGCGTTATTTTTCCAACAAATCCCTAGAGTTATCTTCGGCGAGCCCCTGGCTAAGTTGCTAGCGCGAGTGAAGGTGCCAGGCAACGATATTTTCAATTCACTTATCGGTTACTTCGTACAGAAGAAGGGAGGTAGTAACTACCGGCAATCACTACTTATGATTGCCGGTAGTTGGTAGGATAGTGGGTGGGGTTAGAAAGATTAGAAAGAAGTAGTTTTTTAAATGGTGTGAAGAAAACTTTTCAAATTCCTATTCGATAATTTCAAAGACATAGACAGGTTTTGCAAAGCGGCTGCCAACCCTCCGAAACACAAAACTTTTTTCTAAGTGCTTGTATTTGTGTGATTTTATATTTAGAAAAGGCTGCCACAGAAAGCAGACCTCAGCCAATGTTGAGGGGGAAAGTCCCCAGCCCTTGCAATAGCGCGGGGCCGAAGCCCCCAAATCCCTATGACCAAGCCCAGGCCCTTCGGACATTATTTCATTCTCGAAAAGATCGCCCAAGGCGGCATGGCCGAGATCTTTAAAGGGCTGACCTACGACTTCAGCGGGCTGAAGAAGTTCATCGTCATCAAGCGCATCCTCCCCCATATCGCGGCCAATAAAGACTTCATCCGGATGCTGATCGACGAGGCCAAGATCGCGGTCAAGCTGAGCCACGGCAACATCGCCCAGACCTTCGACCTCGGGAAAGTCGCCGACGACTATTTCATCGTGATGGAGTACGTCGACGGCCGCACCGTCAGCCAGATCTACAAGAAGACGGTGGAGCTCAAGGCCTTCATTCCCATTCCGCTGGCGGCCTACGTCACCAGCGAGATCTGCAACGGGCTCAACTACATGCACCGCCGCCGCGACGAGCTCGGCACCGCCCTCGAGATCGTCCACCGCGATATCAGCCCCCAGAACGTCATCCTTTCGGAGTCGGGCAACGTGAAGATCGTTGATTTCGGCGTGGCTAAGGCGGCCTTCAAGCTCTCGGAGATGGAACGGGGGGTGCTCAAGGGAAAATTCGCTTACATGTCGCCGGAGCAGACCGAAGGCAAGAACATCGATTCCCGCTCCGACATCTTTTCAACCGGCGTGGTGCTTTGGGAAATGCTCACCGGAAGACGGCTCTTCAAGAAAAAATCCAATCCCGAAACCGTCGAAGCGGTCCAGACCATGGCGATCTTTCCACCGAGCGCCTACCGCAACGAGATTCCCTCCGACTTGGACGACATCGTCATGAAGGCCTTGGAGCGCAGTCCCGAAGGCCGCTACGACTCGGCCGAGGACATGTCGCTGGCCTTGACCAAGTTCCTGCTGCGGCATCATTCCGAGTTCAAGCCGGTCCAGGTCGGCGATTTCCTCAAGGAGATTTTCGACAACGAGGAAAACACCGGCGACCTCTACCAAGAAAAGACGATGCGCGAGGAGCTGACGGTCCGCGACACTGGCGAGTTTCTTCGCGATCAAGGCGAAGAAGAGGGGGTCGAGCTGCCCGAGGACACGATGATCGTCGATCCCCAGGAGCTGGACTTCCGGTCGATCTTCGAGGAAATCGACGTTGACGAGGATGTCAGCGACATCACCCGGGCCATCGGCCTGACCGAGGTTTCTACTTCGGGCACGGCCGAAGTCGATCCCTCGCTCCTCCCCGACGCCAAACCGGCCAAGCCGTTGAAGGACCCGGAGGAGATCACCGGCGACCTCGAAATCGACGAAGCCGAAAGGCCCGAGCCGAGATTCACGCCCATACCTTCCAAGCGGAAGCCTGCCGCCGCGCCGCCTTCACCGGAGGCCGGAAAAGCCGGATCGACCCGAGAGCGCTGGGTCCTGCCTTTGATGCTTTTGATTTTTATCGTGGGCTTAGGTCTTTTGCGCTATTTTACCACTCGGCCGGAAAAGAAGGCTCCTGCCCCCCAAGTCTCGGCCTCGACTCGGAATAATTTGGAGGTTCGAAGCCAGCCGACTGGCGCTGCCATTTACATCGACGGCCAATCCATCGGGCAAAAAACTCCGGCCGTTCTGCCCCTGCAAAATCTCAAGTTTCCTTTGGTCTTGGGGCTTTCCCTGGGCGGACCGCCAACTTGGCAGCACCGGCTGGAGGAGGCCGCGCCTGGTTTGATCGTGGCGGATCTCCAAAACCTGGTCGGTTTTCTCGAAGTCCAGAGCTCTCCTTCGGGGGCCCTGGTCAAAATCGACGACAAAAGCGCCGGAAAAACCCCGCTCCTGGCATACCAAGTGCCAGCCAACCAGGAAATCGACCTCAGTCTCGAGCTCCAAGGCTTCAAGACCTATCAAAATGAGATTTCCCTGGCTCCCGGCCAAAACCTCCGTATCTACCATGCGATGGAAAAGAATCCCTCTCGTTGACCCCGCGAAATCACTGAGCTTATAATCGGATCGTAACCCAATAAGGGAAAGCGAAAGGGCAATATGGGGATCGAGGGCTTCAAGGACGAAACCGTCGTCACGAGCATCGGCCAACTAGAGGGCATCACCGAGAAGGAACCGGCGGTCGACTTTTTGGGCGGGCCTTCGATGGGTCTGCAAATCGTTCTCGAAGAGGGCGACTCGGTCTTCGGCCGAAGCAAAGAGGCCAATATCGTCGTCGAGGATGAGGCGATCAGCCGTTGCCATTTCAAGATCAAGGTCCGGGACAAGATCGCCACCATCGAAGACATGAACAGCACCAACGGCACCTACGTCAATGGAATGCGGGTGAAGCAGCAGGTGCTGAAAGCCAACGACAAGATTCAAATCAGCTCGGCCACCGTTCTCCGTTTTTCCTACGTCGATACCATCGACAAGCACAGCCACGACCGTTTCTACGAGATGGCGCTCTACGATCCGGTGACCTCGGCTCACACCAAGCGCTATTTCATTGACCGGCTGCAGCATGAGTTTTCCCACTCGCTGCGTCGGAACTTGCCGCTTTCGCTGATCATGTACGATCTCGATTTCTTCAAAAAGGTGAACGATACCCACGGCCACTTGGCCGGCGACTTCGTTCTTCAAAAAATCGCCGAAATCACCAAGAGCATGATCCGCCGCGAGGACATCTTCGCCCGTTACGGCGGCGAGGAGTTCGTCATCGTGATGCGCGACACTGAAGAGATGCCGGCGATCCAGCTCGCCGACCGGCTGCGCAAGAAGGTCGCCCATTCCGATTTCGCCTTCGAGGACAAACGGATCCCGATCACGATTAGCCTCGGCGTGTCCTGTCTCAAGGATTCCAACTTCAAGGAATTTAGGGATTTGATTCGAGCCGCCGACGAGTATCTTTATTTCTCGAAAAGCAACGGGCGGAACCGGGTCTCGGCCAAGCAATTGCTTACTTCTTAAAAAAACCCTTCACGAATTTTTTCAGCGAGTCGATCTGGCGAGCGAGATTGTCCAAGGTTCCGCTGTCATGGGGCCTGGCCGAGCCGTTGCC
>JBIOXX010000493.1:0-2238 GCA_044869875.1 bacterium
GGTTGCTCCTTGGGCGGCTCCGTTCCGGCGGGCTCTTATGCCCTGGGTCTCATGATTCCCTTGCTTTGGGGTCTCCGGCGCTTCCGCAAATAAGCCCGGAAATCCATATCGAACAGGCCGGCCCCCTCTCTCGGGAGGGGTTTTTTTTCGCTTAAAAGCCGGCCAAACCTCACTTGACCGACCCTGGAAAACCGAATAGTCGCAAGGGTCTATGGCAGTGAAGCGCGACCAGCCTTGGGTGATGCGGACCTACTCCGGCCACAGCTCGGCCAAGGCCTCCAATGAGCTCTACCGGCTCAATCTCTCCAAGGGCCAAACCGGCCTTTCGGTCGCTTTCGACCTCCCCACCCAGACCGGCTATGATAGCGACTCAGTGATGGCCCGGGGCGAGGTCGGCAAGGTCGGCGTGCCCATTTCCAATCTCCAGGATATGGAAGCTCTCTTCGACCAGATCCCCATCGAGAAGATGAACACCTCGATGACGATCAACGCCACCGCCGCTTGGCTCCTCGCGCTCTACGTCGCGGTGGCCGAAAAGCGCGGAGTCGACCCCAAGGTTTTGCAAGGGACCACCCAGAACGACATTCTCAAAGAGTATCTCTCCCGCGGGACTTATATCTTTCCGCCCAAGCATTCGATCCGGCTGATCACCGACATGATCACCTATACGGTCAAGAATATTCCGAAGTGGAACCCGACCAATATCTGCAGCTACCACTTGCAGGAGGCCGGGGCCACGCCGATGCAGGAGCTGGCTTATTCGCTCTGCAACGCGATGGCCTATCTCGACGCGGTCAAGGCCACCGGCCAGGTGCCGGAGTCCGAATTCGGCCAGGTCTTCGGCCGGCTTTCTTTTTTCGTCAACGCCGGCGTTCGCTTCATCGAGGAGATGTGCAAGATGCGGGCGCTCAACCGGATGTGGGAAGATCTGGGCCGCGAGCGCTATGGCGTCAGCGACGAGAAGATGCTGCGCTTGCGCTACGGCGTCCAAGTCAATTCGCTGGGTCTCACCGAGCGCCAGCCCGAGAACAACATTCAGCGCATCGTCTTGGAGATGCTGGCGGTGGTTTTGAGCAAGGACGCCCGGGCCCGGGCGGTGCAGTTGCCGGCCTGGAACGAGGCCCTGGGCCTGCCCCGGCCCTGGGACCAGCAATGGTCGCTGCGCATCCAGCAGGTCATCGCGATGGAAACCGACCTCCTGGAGTACGACGACATCTTCAACGGCTCGCCGGTGATCGAGGCCAAGGTCCTAGAGCTGATCGCGGCCGCCAAAAAAGAAATCGAGACCGTCCAACAGATGGGCGGCGCGGTCAACGCCGTCGAATACATGAAGCAGAAGCTGGTCGAGTCCAACGCCACCCGGGTTCGGGCGATCGAAGAGGGCTCGATCAAGGTGATCGGCGTCAACTGCTTCCAAGAGACCGCCGAAAGCCCGCTGACCGGCGGCCGCGACGAGGGCATCCTCAAGGTCAACGAGTCGGCCGAGCGCGAGCAGATCGAGCGGCTGAATAAATATCGTGCCGGTCGAGACCGGGCCAAAGTCGCTCAGACCCTCCAGGATTTGAAGGTCGCCGCCGAACGAGGCGACAACATCATGCCGTCTTCAATTAAAGCGGCCCACGCCGGCGTAACCACCGGCGAGTGGGCCCAGGCGATGCGCGAAGTCTTCGGCGAGTACCGGGCTCCGACCGGTGTCGCCGGCGTCCGTCTGCCCGGCACCAACGAGGGCATCGAGCGGGCCAAGCTGAAAGTTCAGGCTTTTGAGAAGAAGAGCGGCGAAAAGCTGCGGATCCTGGTCGGCAAACCCGGCTTGGACGGCCACAGCAACGGCGCCGAGCAGATCGCGGTCCGGGCCCGCGACGTCGGGATGGAAGTCATCTATCAGGGAATTCGGCTGACGCCGGAGCAGATCGTCGAGGCGGCGCTGCAAGAGGGGGTTCACGTGATCGGTCTCAGCATCCTCTCGGGTTCGCATCTAGCGCTGATCCCCGAGACCCTCCGCCTGATGAAGGAGAAGGGTTTGAAGGTGCCGGTGGTGGCCGGCGGTATCATTCCCGATTCGGACCAGAAAGCCTTGCTTGACCAAGGCGTGGCCCGCGTCTACACGCCCAAGGATTTTGAATTGAACACCATCATGGAAGAGATCGCGGAAATCGCGATGTCCCGTGTCTAAGAGAAAAAGAAGGAGATCCCCATGACCAAAGAACTATACCAGCTCGGCGAGATCCCGCCGGTCGG
>JBIOXX010000494.1:0-6273 GCA_044869875.1 bacterium
CGCCGGTGTCGACCGGAATCGGAAAGCCGGTCAGATAGCGGAGCAAGCGGTAGAATATCTTGGCGCTGGCCAGCTTGAACCAACTCTCGCCATGGCGCTGGCTCCGCACTGCGTAGACCACGTCGTAGCCTTCCTTAAATTTGGCGTGAAGCTTGGGGATGATCTCGGGCGGATCCTGGAGATCGGCGTCGATCACCACCGCGGCTTCGCCCTGGGCGGCGTCGAGGCCGGCGGTGACCGCGACCTGATGGCCGAAATTCCGCGAGAAGGAGCGGTACTTCACCGCCGAGTCGCTTTGGCGGAGGGTTTTGATCTTGTCCAAGGTCGAATCGGTGCTGCCATCGTCGACAAAGATGAGCTCGAGCTCGCCCAAGCCCGACAAGGCTTCCTTGAGCCGTCGGTAGAGCGGCTCGACATTGCTTTCTTCGTTGAGTACCGGAATGACGATCGAGAGCGCCGGAGCCATCGCCGCATACTAGCCCAGGTCTCTTTCAGCGGCAAACGGCCATTTAGGCGGTACTGACACTCAGTCGACAGGAGAGGTCGATGCGTTCGAGGACTGTCTTGACGCCTTGGAAACCGGGCAGCTTTTCGACCCGGGGATTGACCTGCTTCTCCAGGGCTTGGCGGCCCTCAGCGCCGCCGAAGAGAACTGCCGCCATTCGGTCGGTTTCGACCTTGGGCTTGAGCCCGGTGCCGACCGGCGCCCAGAAGTGGCGGATCAGGAATCGAGCCAGGCCCCGGCCGAGCCGGGAGCGCCGCAGCTCGAGCTCGGCGACATTATAATAGAAGGAGATGTGGATCGCTTCCTCCTGCATGATGCCGCGGAGCAGGGTCTCCAAGATCGGATGGCCCGAGATCGCCGCCAAGCGGCGATAACCTTGGAGGGTGAGCAGCTCGTTGATCGCACCCCAGACCATGTGAGTGGCCGAGAAATTCTTGCCGAAGAGCCGGGTGATCCAGCCATTGATCCGGCTCTCGATCCGGTAGCGGCGCGGGACCCGGGCCTTGGCGGCGGCGAACCAATCGCTCTCGGCCGCGGCCCCGGCTTCGCCGAGGAAGCGGTGGAGCAGCTCGCCGTGCTGAGCCTCCTCGCTCCGCCATCGCTCCATGAAGCGGCGGATCGCCGGGTTCCGGCCGGTGGGCGTCAGGCCCAGCTCTTCGAAGTAAAGCTCGGTGAAGGCCTCGATGTCCCGCATGTAAAGCAGGATCGGAACGAACTCGGCTTTTAGCGGATGCCGGGAGATTTCATTCCAGGGCAGGGATTGGACGAAATCGGGGGTCAAAGCTCGGGGTTTGCTTTCGTAGTCTTGCAGGATGTCCCATTCGGTTTGCAGCATCTTCAATTCCTCCGCCCGACCTTACGGTGGAGGAAAGCGAATGGATGCAAGTGGCTTAGCCCAATTCGACCAGGATGCAGCTGCCGTCGGCGATGACGTTGAGGCCGGCCTGCTCGGC
Organism: bacterium; assembly: GCA_044869875.1. Lineage (GTDB taxonomy): Bacteria > UBA10199 > UBA10199 > DSSB01 > DSSB01 > DATEDP01. The sequence goes on from JBIOXX010000494.1 coordinate 1,459, forward strand.
CAAGCGGATGGCGGCCGGACTCTCGGCGCCGGGCTGCATCCAGAGGTTGGGAATGCCTTTGGCGATGGCTTGGCGGACGACGCCTTCGGTGATCGCGGGCGGGGTGATGATGGAGAGGCTTTGGACCCGCTCCGGCAGTTTGGCGATATCGGGGTAGACCTCAAGGCCTTCGATATCGGTTTCGCGGGGATTGACCGGGTAGGCTTCGAGGCCGTGCTGGAGATATTTGCGCAGCACCCGGTTGCCGTACTTATTGCGGTCGCGGGAGGCGCCGACGACGCCAAAGGCCGGGGAGGCCAAGAAACGCCGTTTTGCTTCGGGGCTGGCCATGGGGCTCCTACTTTTTAGGCGGTTTACTGCCGCCGCTCCCATTATCCTCGCTCGAGCCGATTCCTGCCAAGGCTTGTTGCACCCTTTCGTAGATGCCGCCGGCCCGAGGCCGAGCCGGTAGGGGCGTTCGTTCGGGGCTGGCGGTGCTGATCCTTTGAGTGATTTCGGTCTGGGAAATCGCGGGCGGCCGGCCTTCGGTCCTCGAAAAGCTGAAACCGGCGTTCACGAAATGGAGCGTCCCGCCTTCCTTCGAAGGTCCGGCCGCTTGCTCGATGAGCAGGCTGCGGCCGGGCGGGAGGCTCAATTGCTGAGCCCAATGGCTGAGATTGCGCTCCAAGGGAAGAGCCAGGGAGCTGAGGGGAGAGTTTTCAATTTCGGTGATCCGGAGCTGCAAATCGCTTTGGCGAAGCTGGCGAAGCAGCGGCGAGTGGCGATTGCTGAGCTGGAGGCTGAGCTCCAAGGAAGAGCGCAGCTCGTAGAAGCCGCTCGAATCGATTTCGAGCGGCCGTATTCCGTCGGCGACCTGAAAGGCCTTGAGCATCGGCGGCACCGGCGGCTGCTCGAATTCGCCTTCGGGCCGCGGCTGGTAGAAAGCGAAGGCCAAATCTTGATCGTAAACATTGCGGACCACCCCGCTCATCCAAACTTTTTCCTGATAGCGGCGTCCTTGGAAATCGACCACCGCTGCCTTGAAAACACCGCCCCGAACCATGGTCCAAAGGCGAGCCGCCATGATCGGAGCCGATTTGAGGCTGAGGTAATGGGTGAGCGGGTGCTGGGCCAATTCGCGCTCGTTGTAGCCGAAGTGGCTGAGAAATTCGCCGTTGGCGATGAAGATTCGGAGCAGACCGTCCTCGCCCTTGATTCGGGCCACGGTAGCCGGGACCGGCAAGCGGTTGAGGAAATTGCGAAGACCGGCTTCGGAATTTCCGACGCCATCCAGAAAAATTTCCGCTTCAGGGAAAGCCGGCGATTCGACCGAATAGGCCGGCCGGGTTCCGGATTGAGAGGGACCGCTGCGCCCGGTGTCGTCCTTGCCCGACATGTGCATCAGGTTGGAGAAAAGCGGGCGGGGGGCTTGGCGGAGAGGCTCGGCGATGCCTACGCCAGCGAGCGCTGTCATCCCGAACGGGGTGAGGGATCCATTACGGAGTCCGTGGAGGATTCCTCGTCGCTCCGCTCCTCGGAATGACAAACCCTCGCTCTGAACATCGATTCTTCGCTCCCAAGCCGCGAAATTTTCGCCGAAGGCGGCGCGGCTCAGGCGGCCGGCCACTTGAAAGTGGAGCAGAGTGCTAAGACCCTCGAAGAGGGCGCCGCCGGCGCTCTGCCATTGCCGAAGCCCGGCCGCGGCTTCCAAGGAGTGGGCGAGCAGGACGCCGCCGAGCAAACCGCCTTGGCCGAAGGCCAGGCGCAACGCCGGCGATGCCTGGAGCGGTGCCGAAAGGCTTCCCAATCCGCCCCGGCCCAGGGCTCCGCCGATCCGCAATCCGGCCAAGGTCAAGTAGCCGGCGAGGGCGTCGCGACCCAAAGTCGGCAAGCTCCAATCCTGGTGGCGGTTGAGCAGCTCCGCGCCGGCCTTGGCGCTCAGCGCGAAGGTCGGCGCTTCCAAGGAAAGTCCGGCCAGACCGGCGCCGAATCGGGCGGCGCTACCGCTCCAACCGGCGCTTTGAAAACGAGCCAGCGCCGAAAGGCGGACGACCCGAAAGACCGAGCCGGCGATGCCCATCGCGAGCAGAGTCGCCGGATCGCTGACTTGATGAGTGAAATCGCGGAGCCAGATTTCAGCCCGGGCGCCGAGATTGCCCCGGCCTTGGATGGCTTCGAGAGCGGCGAAGGCCCGGCCTTGGGCCGGCCCCGAGCTCTGGGCCAATTCGCGGTAAAGAACCGCGGCCGATTCGCCGCCTGCGCGTCGTTCCAAACGCCGAGCCAAGGACAGCAGTCCCTCGGCGCGAAGCTCGGGGTCGGTTTCGCGGCGCAAGCTTCGCAGCTCGTCGCGCAGCGCCGGATGGGAGTTGAGAAAAGAATCGTTGGGAGATGAGTGGGGAAGCCGGGTTGCTTCGGGCAAAGCTGATAAGGTCAGGCTCACGAACGCTCCTCCTGCGTGCCGCTATGCTTTTCTGTCGACCTTACCCGTTGTGGACCCCTAGCTGACAGGATTTGCCGGATTTGTCAATTCCGGGCGCCGCTTAGCTTCGGTTCTCGAGCTCGGCCCAGCGCCGGTAGAGGCCTTCGATCTCCGCTTCCAGCCCGGCGATCTCAGAGCTCAGCTCCTGGAGACGGGCGGCGTTGCTGGCCGCTTCCGGGGCCGCCAAGACGGCTTGTTTTTCGCGAAGCCTTTCTTCAGCAATTCCGATCTTGGCTTCCATGCCATCGAACTCTCTCTGCTCCAGGTATCCCAGCTTCTTTTTGGCGGCTGAAGCCGCTGAGCTTCGTTCGGACTTAGACCCGGAGCTTTTTTTCTCGGTCAAGCCCTCTTGCCAATTTTCCCATTGCTCGAGCGAGGCGAAGGCGACGACCTCGCCGGCCGCCGAGCTTTCGGCCGGCCCGAAGGCCAAGATTTGGTTGGCGACCTCGTCGAGGAAAAAACGGTCGTGGGTGACGAGTAAAACCGCGCCGGGAAATTCCTGGAGCGAATCGCGAAGCAGGTCGAGGGTCGCGATGTCGAGATCGTTGGTCGGCTCGTCGAGCACCAGCACGTTGGCCGGTTTGAGCATCAGCTTGGCCAGGAGCAGCCGGCTCTGCTCGCCGCCGCTCAAGCGGCCGACCGGCATTTCGACCTGGGCGGCGTTGAAGAGGAAGCGGTCGAGATAACCGCGGATGTGAACCGGGTTGCCCCGGTACTGGACGTGATCGCCGCTGGGGCAAAGGGTTCGGGCCGGAGTCAGCGTCGGGTCGAGCGATTCGCGGTTCTGCTCGAAATAGGCCGCTTGGAGGTTGTCGGCCATGCTTACCGTGCCGGAATCGGGATCGGTTTCGCCGAGCAGGACTTTGAGCAGAGTCGATTTGCCGCAGCCATTGGCGCCGAGCAGGCCGAGCCGGCTCTTGGGCGTGATCAGGAGATCGAGCTTGGAGAAAAGCTGGCGGCCGCCGAGCACTTTGGAGATGGCCTTGGCCTCGATCAATTTTTTGGGCCGGGCTTCGTTGGCCGCGAAATCGATTCCGACCTCCCGGACTTGGCGGCGTTGGCTCAAGTCCTCGAGCTCCTCGGCGATTTGGCCGGCCCGCTGGATCCGGGCCTGCTGCTTGGTGCCGCGGGCCTTGGGGCCGCGACGCAGCCATTCGGTTTCGCGGCGCAGGGTGTTTTTCAAGACGAAACCCGTGCGCTCCTGGGCGGCGAGGAGACGCTCCTTCTCCTCGAGGTAATCGGCATAATGGCCTTGGACGCTGAGCACGCCCTCGGGAAAGGCCGGGTTCAATTCCAAAATTCGATTGGCGAAGCGCTGGAGAAAGAGCCGGTCGTGGGTGACGCAGAGACAGGCGAAGGAGGCCCTGGCCAAGAGCTTCTCGAGCCAGGCAATGCTCTCGACGTCGAGGTGGTTGGTCGGCTCGTCGAGCAGCAGCAGGTCGGGATGCTTGGTCAGCTCCCGCGCCAAGGCCACCCGTTTTTTCCAACCGCCGGAAAGGCCGCTGAGCGGAGTCTCGGGGCCGACGCCGCGCGAGCCGTCGAGCTCGAGCCGGGAAAGCCATTCCTGAAGCGAAGCCTGAAATGCCCAATCCTCGTCGTGGCTGGCGCTGGCTTGAAGCGTCGATTCGACGGTGGCGCCTTCGGCGAAGCTGGGAACTTGCTCGAGGAAGCCGACCCGCAAGCCGCGGCGGCTGGAGATCTCGCCGGAGTTGGGGCGGCTCTGTCCGGCGAGGAGCCGGAGCAGGGTGCTCTTGCCGGCGCCGTTGGCCCAAGCAGCCCGACCCGCTCGCCCTCGGCCAGCGAGAAGCTTAGGCCCTGGAACAAGGAACGCGAGCCGTAGCTCTTGGCTAAGTTTTGGACACCGATCAGCAGAGCCATGGTGCGCCTACTAATCCAAGGACGGATGAAATCCTAGGACTCGATTGGACCTTGGGCCCAATCCAAGGCTCTCTGCCCGTGCCTTGACCCTGAAGGCCGCCTTCTGCTAGTGCCGAGCAGCGATGTCCGCAGCCTTGGCCCCATCCCTGACACCCCTTCAAATCCACGAGGATTTGCATAGCTTCCTATTATACGTGGAAGAGCAGCTCGCCGCTGCCAACCAATATTCGGTTGAAACCTTCCAGCGCCTCAAGGACCGGCTCGCCGAGCGCTCCATCGAATGGCAGGGCATCGCTCAGCGGGCCCGCGGCCTGCTCGGCAGCCTGCCGCGGGAGATCGTCCAGCGCAACATCTCCGAAGAATTGCGGCAGACCCTCGAGCGTTGCGAGCAGCAGGCCCGGATTTGGTACGAGAAGGTGAGCTGGGAGGATTTGGTCCAAAGCCTGCAAAAATTCCGGCTTCAGGCCAAGGAAGATCGG
>JBIOXX010000495.1:0-4565 GCA_044869875.1 bacterium
TCTTCCAATGACTATTTAGGACTGGCGGCGGCGCCGGAATTGCGCGCCGCCTTCGCCCGCGGCATCGAACTCTGGGGCACCGGTGCCGGCGCTTCGCGCTTGGTCAACGGCTCGCTCCAACCCTTCCACGATTTGGAGCGGGCGCTGGCCGAATTCAAAGGCAGCGAAGCGGCCTTGCTCTTCAACTCCGGCTATCACGCCAACCTCGGCGTCTTGAGCTGCCTGCTCGGCGAGGGTGACGTGGTTTTCTCCGACGAGCTGAACCACGCCTCGATGATCGACGGCTTGCGCCTGAGTAAGGCCGAGCGCATCCTTTACCGCCATAACGACTTGAACGATTTGCGGGAACGAATGACGCGGGCCCGCGAAAAAGGGAAGAGCAGCCAACTCCTCATCGCCACCGAGACTCTTTTCTCCATGGACGGCGATCGGGCGCCACTAAAAGACTTGCTCGGGTTGAGCGCCGAATTCGATGCCTGGCTCTACCTCGACGAAGCCCACGCTACCGGCGTCTACGGCCCGACCGGGGCCGGTTGCTTCGAGGAATTTCGCGCCGACCCTAGCGCCAAGGACCGCGTCATCCAGATGGGAACCCTGGGCAAGGCCTTGGGCTGTTTCGGCGCTTACGTCGCCGGGCCGAAGGTTTTGATCGACTACCTCATCAATCAGGCTCGGCCTTTTATCTACACCACGGCTCTGCCGCCGGCCTTGGCCGAGGTGGCGCTCGAAGCTCTGCGCCTGGTTCGAACCAAGCCCGAGCTTCGCGATCGTCTGTGGCAGCGGATCGAGCAGATGCGGGAAGCCGGAAAAGGCTTCGATGCGCCGATAGTCCCGGTGATTGTCGGCAGCTCGGAAAAGGCGCTGAACTTGAGCCAGGCCCTTTTTGAAAAAGGCTATTGGGTGAACGCCATCCGTCCGCCGACCGTTCCCGAAGGCAGCGCCCGGCTTCGCATCACCCTGAGCGCCTTTCATGAGCCCGACGACGTCCGCGGCCTGCTCCAAGCACTGGAGGGATTTTAGATGGCCGGCCTCTTCATCACCGGCACCGACACCGGCGTCGGCAAGACCTTGGTCACCGCCGGGATCGCCGCCTATCTCAAGGAACGGGGTGTCGACGTCGCGGCGATGAAGCCGGTGGAAAGCGGCTGCCTCTCGGGATCGCCGGAGAGCGATTCGGTTTTCTTGAAGAAGACCATCCCGCTGGCCGACGACCTCGATTTAATCAACACTTACGCCTTCGAGCCGCCCTTGGCGCCGGGCCTCGCCGCCCGACTCGAAGGAGTCGAGATTTCTTTCGACCGGATCCTGGAAAATTTTCACCGCCTCGAGCTCCTGCACCGCCTGGTGCTGGTCGAGGGAGCCGGCGGTTTGCGAGTGCCCTTGGCGCCGGGCCGCGAGGTCGCCGACCTGATCGTTGCCATGAAGTTGCCGGTCTTGGTCGTCGCCCGGATGGCGCTTGGCACTTTGAATCATTCGCTCCTCACCTTGGAGGCGCTGGAACGACGGGGCATCGAGGTCGCCGGCCTGGTCTTCAATTGCGTGGCCAAGGAGATGGATCCCTCGGCCCGTTTCAATGTCGAGATGATGGCTGAGCGAAGCCGGATACCGGTCTGGGGAGTTTTGGGCCATCTCGAAAAAGTTCGGGATCGCGGCGAGCTCTTGGCTAAGATTCGGGTTGGTCTCGGCGCGGCCTTGGAGAGGTACTTCGAGATTGGAAGCTAAAAGTCTCATCCCATCCCGCGATTGGATCGGTTCGCCGGCCGTCGATTTGATTTTCTTCGGCTTCGGCTGGATTCCGATTTTTTTAGCCTACGTTCTCGCCGAGCATGCCGGAATGAGGACTTCGGTTTGGCCGATGCTCTTGGTCTTCGTCCTCTTTATCAACTTCGCCCATCGCCATTTGACGCTGCCCTTGGTTTACGCCGACCCCGAGCAGTTTTCGCGACGGCGCGGGGCCTACATCGGGCTGCCGATCTTCTTCTTGCTGCTGACCGTAGCGACCTTGCTCTATCTGGAACCGGGCCGGACCAAGCCGATCCGGCCTTATTTCACCGCTCTTGTCTTCGTCAGCGTCGCTTGGACGATCTACCACACCCTGATGCAGAAGATGGGAATCCTCCGGATCTATTCGCGCAAGGCCGGCTACGGCAGCGCTCGGATCGATAAGGCGATGATCTTCTCCTGGTTCGCTTATCTCTTCTTCGCTTGCGCCGCCTCACCGTCGATCGAGCGACGGGCGGCTAAACTCAGTTCTTCGGGACGAATCCTAAAGCAGATTCTCCGACCGGTTTTTCCGGTTCTGCCCTATGTCGCTTGGCTGGCCTTGGCTCTGGCCATCGTCGTAACCATTCTCTACCTAAAAACGGAATGGTCGGCCCGAGGCCGGTTTCACTGGCCAAAAAACCTCTTTCTGTTGAGTGTCGTCCTGCTCTACGCGACCTTCCTCTACGACTTCTTGGTCGGCTACGCGGTCTTCGGCTTCTCCCATGCCATCGAGTACCTGGCCTTCGTCTACATCTTCGCCGGCCGGAAGTTCCGAGCCCGAGCCCCCGATTCCTCCTGGATGGCCAAGGCGGTGAACCGCCAAGCCCTGAGTTTCGGGCTATTCATCGTGGCGATGGGATTGTTTTTCCTGCCTTGGCGCTTCATTTCCAGCGGCACCTTGCAGTGGTACGTCGCCGGCAGCAGCTTTCTTCACTTCATTTACGACGGGTGGATTTGGAAAGTGCGGGATCCTCAGGTGGCCCAGCCTTTGGGAATCGCGAATCCCTTGGGGAAAGAGGCTTCGATCGTATAGAATGCCGGAAGAAACGGGGAAGGAAGATGGCCAAAGCCCTCCACTATCAGTCCGTTCTTCTAGAGCTCGCCAAGTCCGATTGGCGCGATTTGAGCCGCGCCCTCACCAAAATCACGGAGTTGGAGGCCCATCATCTCGATGTCGAGCGGGTCGGCGTCTGGCTTTTCAATGCCGACCGCAACGCGATCGTCTGCGAGGATTTGTACCTACTCAAGGAAGACCAACACCTTCGGGGAACCGTTCTCTGCGCCAAGGATTATCCGCATTACTTCCAGGCTCTGGAAGAGAGCCGGATCTTGCCGGCGGTGGATGCTTTGACCGATCCCCGAACCTCGGAATTTGCCGAGGGCTACCTCAAACCCCAAGGCATCGCTTCGATGATGGACGTGCCGATTCGATTGGCCGGCAAGGTCATCGGCATTATCTGCCACGAGCAGGTCGGCGCGAAACGCGACTGGTCCTTGGAAGAGCAGGAGTTCGCCTCCTCGGTCGCCGACATGGTCTCGCTGGCTTATACCGCGGCCGCTCGCCACCGGGCCGAACAGGCCTTGCAGGAAAAAACCCGGGAGCTGGAACGGTCCAACCAGGAGCTGGAAAGCTTTGCCTACGTCGCTTCCCATGACCTTCAAGAACCGCTCCACTCGATCATCGCCTTCGCCGATCGTCTGAATGGGATGGAAGCGACCGAGATCGAAGACAAGGGCCGCGACCTCCTGCTTCGCTTGCAGCGCTCGGCCTTGCGGATGCAGCGCTTGATCGACGACCTTTTGGACTATTCGCGGATCGATTCGCGGAAGAGCCCGATCGAGAAGATCGAGCTTGATCTTTTTCTTTCCGAGGTCAAAGCCGATTTGGAGTTTCGCTTGAATGAGAGCGGTGGCCGTCTCGAGTTTTCGACCTTGCCGGCCATCGAAGCCGACCCGCTTCAAGTCCGCCGCTTGTTCCAGAACCTCATCGCCAACGCGCTGAAGTTCCGCCGTCCCGATCTTGCGCCGCTAATCAAGATTTCGGGCCGCCGTTTGACCAATGGCTTTTGCGAGATCGCGATCGAGGATAACGGCATCGGTTTCGAGGAGAAATACCTCGAGCAAATTTTCAAGCCCTTCACCCGGCTCAATCCCCACTCGGCCTTCGAGGGCAGCGGGATCGGCTTGGCGGTCTGCCGCAAGATCGTCCGGCGCCACGGCGGCGAGATCACCGCCCGCAGCGAGCTCGGCCGGGGCTCGCGCTTCATCTTCACCTTGCCGCTTGCAAAATAGAAAGAGGGAACCCCTATCGGGATTCCCCCTTTCCTCTTCCAGGTCCAACATCGTTCAGTTGAGGTCTTCGCGCCGGGTGACAGCGGTGATCTCTTCCTCTTCTTCGAAACCGGTGAAGGCCGGTTCCTCAACGCTGAGGTTGGATTCGCGCTCGAAGACCTTGGCGATGCCGTCGACGCAGCCGAGGATCCGCTCGCCGCGGTCGTAGGTGCTGGTCTCGCAGCGCATGCCGCGGATCTGTTCGTAGACCAGCCGCTGGTCGATGCCGCTGCTCAGGCAAAGGCTGATCAACCGCGAAATCGCCTCGGTTTGGGTATGGGCGCAGGTGCCGGGTTGGCCAAGTTGGGCTCGAACCTCGTAAGGGCCCTGAGCATCGCGGGCGAAGCTGACATGGAGCGGACCGCAGCCGGTGTGGAGGACGCGGGTATTGGCTTGGAGCACTTCGGGACGCTCCCGGGGCTTGATGCCTTGAGGTGGGTTCTCGCCGATGCCCAAGATGGCCGCGGCCA
>JBIOXX010000496.1:0-3815 GCA_044869875.1 bacterium
CATCGAGAAAAATTTCAACGTCAAGATTCCCTTTCCGATCATCGCCGACCTCGACCAAAAGGTTTCGCGGCTCTACAACATGATCCACGAGCCCAGCGCGGTGACCGCCACCGTTCGCTGCGTTTTCATCATCGACCCCAAGCGCAACGTGCGGGCGATGATCTACTATCCGCTCAACGTCGGCCGCAATTTCGACGAGATCATGCGGGTAGTCGATGCTCTCCAGACCGTCGATAAGCACGGCGTGGCTTGCCCGGCCAATTGGCAGCCCGGCGAGGAGGTCATCGTCCCGCCGCCGACGACGATGCAGGCGGCCGAGGAGCGGGTGGACAACAAGGAGCTTCAGGTCACCGATTGGTATTTCTCGAAAAAGAAGGTGTCCTAACCGGCTCGAGGAATCCCTTAGGCGCGAACCAAAGTCCTGACTATACTTGGGGGGTTAGGAGGGACCTTGGAACAGCCCTTTTGGGAATGGATTCCGGGAGAAGGGCCCCTGGTCGCGGCGGCCATTCACGATGGCCATGCCCTGCGGGCCGAGGCTCAGGAGCGTCTTTGCCTGGGCGAGGCCGAACGCCTGCGCGAGGAAGATCCCTTCACCGCCGCTTGGGCGGCCTTGGTCCAACCCCGGATCCGAACCTTCCGCTCCCGTTTCGAAGTCGACCTGAACCGGCCGCCGGAGCAAGCGGTCTACCTCAAGCCCGAGGACTCCTGGGGACTGCAGGTTTGGCGAGAACCGCCGGAGCCGGCTTGCATCGCGGCTTCACTCGAAGCCTATGACGACTTTTACGCCGGCGTCGAAAGGGAGCTGCGGGCGATCGAGCAACGCCACGGTCTCTTCATCCTCCTCGACATTCACGCTTACAACCATCGCCGCGCCGGTTCCGAGCAGCCGCCGGCCGACCCCGAGAAGAATCCGGAGATCAACGTCGGCACGGCTTCCTGCCGCCGCGAGCTTTGGGGACCCACGATCGACCGCTTCGTCACCGACTTGCGGGAATTCAATTTTCAAGGCCGACGGCTCGACGTCCGCGAGAACGTCAAATTCCTCGGCGGGAATTTCCCGCGCTGGGTTCACCGGACCTTTCCTCAGAGCGGTCTGGCCTTGGCGATCGAGTTCAAGAAAATTTTCATGGACGAGTGGAGCGGTGAGCTGAATTTGCCGGTTCACCGTACGCTGGGCGAGGCCTTGGCTACGACCTTTGCAGGGCTGCGGGCCTCGCTGCAGGCGATGGGAGGGCGGCCATGAAGTCGCGTCACCCGCCACTCTCCGAGGCTTGGAATCGCGAGGTTGCCCAGCGCTTGGCCGAGGGCAAGTCGGTGCGCCGTCGCCTGCCGCCGTGGGGCCGTCTCCACATGGACCGTCCCCTGCCGTTTCTTTGCCTCTACCGCCGGCCGAAAAAATTGGACTTCGCGGCGACCGAGCGCTTGGTCATCGCCCAAGCCTCTTACCTCACGGCCAGCGACGAGGAGATTCAGCGGCGGCCGATCGCTCGCTTGCTCGAGACGATCGTCTCCGAGATGACGCGAGAATTCGGCGCCTTCCTCCTCCTCGAAATCTGGAATGGTCCACCCTCGCGCAAGCGCAGCCATGCCGCCAATCGGCCGACCTTCCGGGTCTGCGCTCGAGACAGCGCCTCGATTGCACCGACCGCCCACGCCTTGGGCCGGGCCTTGAAGGAATTCCGCTTGGGCGAGCAGAATTCCGACGTCGACCTCGATCTTGGAGCCCACGAAACCGCGCCGGGCTTGGCGCCGCTCTTCGATCGGCGGAAAATCGAATCCTTGGGCTTGCAATTCCTCGGTCTCGAGGTCGGTCCGATCCACTACAACCTCAAGGCTCGGCAGATCTATCCCTTGCTGCTGCGCCAACTTCAGCGCGGCTTGGATCGGGCTTTTCAGAAAACATTTTTCGAATTCATGAAGACCCGCACCACCCAGCGGCCGGCCAACTATCAGGCCTTGGGCCGGCGAGCGGTGGTCAAGGCGGTCTGGGAGGTCGATCGCCAACTAGCCGAAGTCAGCAATGCCTTCGACTTCCTGCTTCAGGTCACTCCGGTCAACGCCGAGCAGGCCTGGCACCGTTTCAAGTACGAGGACTACGCCAAGGAGCCGGTCTTCTATTACCGCCACTTGCCGGTCGATCCGACCTTGCTCAAGCGCAACCTCTACGCCATTCCGATCGAGCGGATCGAGGACCCGACCCTGGCGATGATTTTTCGCGAGAAACAGGAGGAGCTCGACCGCGAGCTGACGATGCTGGTCGACCGGGGAACGCCGCGCTTTGTCTACGGCAGCATGCAGCTTTTTGGCGGCGCCGACGCCGGCCTATTGGCCCTTGCGCAGCGCATCCTCAAGCTGTTCCCCCCGCGCAGCCGCGAGGACAGCCCCGGTCTCTGCCTGAATGCCGAAGCTTTCGCTCGCCGAGCCGAGGAGGAGTTTCAATACTACCGGGCGTTGTATCCGGCATTCAAGGCTAAGGTCGAAATCCGGAACGACATTGCTTCGGGCCTGATGGTTTCGCGGGGTAATCTACTCATTAGTCGCGAAACTCGTGTACCGGCTTCCCGGGTTGATGCTTTGCTCCAGCATGAGGTGGGCACCCACTTGGTATCCTATTATAACGGCCGAGCTCAGCCCTTCCGTCAGCTTTATTCGGGTCTGGCCGGCTACGAAGAGCTTCAAGAAGGCCTCGCGGTTCTTGGGGAGTACTTGGTGGGCGGCATGAGTCGACCTCGCCTTCGACTTTTGGCCGGACGGGTGGTGGCAACTCAGGCCTTGCTTGGCGGAGCCGATTTCGTGGAGACTTATCGCTTGTTGAACGGGGCTTACGGCTTTGAGCGCCGCACCGCTTTCACCGTGGCTTTGAGAGTTCATCGGGGAGGAGGCCTGACCAAGGACGCTGTCTACCTTCGTGGGGTCAGCGAAGTCGTGCGATACTTGCGGGAGGGCGGCGATTTCGAGCAGCTTTTCATCGGAAAGATCGCGGCGGCCCACGTGCCGGTCGTCAAGGAACTTCAGTGGCGGGGAGTGCTAAAGCCCGCCCCCTTGCTGCCTCGGTATCTCCAGCAACCGGAGGCCCGGCAGAGGTTGAAGCAGATCTGCGAGCAGACCAATATTCTCGAGCTTTTGGCGAGGAGGGGCTTATGAAGATCGGTTTCGTGGTCAACGACATCCAAACCGAGGAACCGGGCTACACCACCACTCGTTTGGCGATGGCCGCGGTCAATCGGGGTCACGACGTTTGGGTGATGGGGGCCGGCGATTTCGCCTACGATCCCGACGAAGACATCCACGCCCGGGCCCGCAGTGTTCCCAAAAACAAATACAAAGTGTCCGACATCTTCCTCCGCGACCTCCAGGGCAAGAAGGCCAAGACCGAGCGGATCACCGTCGACGCTCTCGACGTGCTGATGCTGCGCAACGATCCCTCGGCCGATATCGTCCACCGGGCTTGGGCTCAAGCCGCCGGCATCACCTTCGGCCGGGTGGCGATGCGCCATGGCGTGATCGTCCTCAACGATCCCAACGGCCTGAGCCGGGCGATGAATAAGATGTATTTCCAGCTCTTCCCCGAGGAGGTGAGGCCCAAGACGATTATCACCCGTGAACGCGGGGAGATCCGCGAATTCGCCAAACAACACGGCGGCAACGTCGTCCTCAAGCCGCTCCAGGGCTCGGGCGGGCAGGGCGTCTTCTTGGTGCGGCCCGACGACATGGCCAATATCAACCAGATGATCGAGGCGGTGAGCCGCGACGGCTACGTCATCGCCCAAGAATACCTGCCCAAGGCCGCCGAGGGCGACACCCGGCTCTTC
>JBIOXX010000497.1:0-4016 GCA_044869875.1 bacterium
GACGTGGGTCGCGATCCGATCCAAAAACCAGCGATCGTGGCTGATGATGACCGCGCAGCCGACGAAGTTTTCCATCGCGACCTCGAGGGCCCGAAGGGTGTTGACGTCGAGGTCGTTGGTCGGCTCATCGAGCAGCAGGACGTTGCCGGCGTCCTTTAAGGTCAGGGCCAGATGGACCCGGTTGCGTTCGCCGCCCGAGAGGACGTTGATCGGCTTCTGTTGGTCGGTGCCCGAAAAATTAAAACGGGCCAGATAGGCCCGGGCGTTGACCTCGCGGTTGCCAAGCTTGAGAGTCTCCAAACCACCCGAGACGACGTCGTAAACGGTCTTCTTGTCGTCGGTCGCCGAAAAGCGGTTCTGGTCGACGTAGCCCAGCTTGACGGTGTCGCCGGTCTTGAAGGTTCCGCCGTCGGGCTGCTCCAAGCCCATGATCATCTTGAAGAGCGTGGTCTTACCGGCGCCGTTGGGTCCAATCACGCCGACGATTCCACCTTGGGGAAGCTTGAAATTGAGATTTTCGAAGAGCAGGTTGTCGCCATAGGCCTTGCTGACACCTTGGGCCTCGACCACCAGCTCACCGAGGCGCGGACCCGGCGGAATGTAGATTTCGATGTCGTCGTGGCGCTTCTCGTTCTCTTGGGCCAGCAAGTTTTCGTACTGGGTGATGCGGGCCTTGCTCTTGGCCCGGCGGGCGCCCGGGGTTTGGCGAATCCACTCCAATTCCCGCTCCAGGGTTTTGAGCCGCTTGTCCTCGGACTTCTCTTCCTGGGCCAGGCGCCTTCCCTTCTGCTCAAGCCAGGAAGAATAGTTCCCCTTCCAAGGGATGCCGTAGCCTCGGTCCAATTCCAAAATCCAGCCGGCGACGTTGTCCAGGAAGTACCGGTCATGGGTGACCGCGATGACCGTGCCCTTGTAGGCCTGGAGCTGGCGTTCGAGGAAATAAACCGATTCGGCGTCCAAATGGTTGGTCGGCTCGTCGAGCAGCAGGACGTCGGGCTCGCTGAGCAGGAGCCGGGTCAGAGCCACCCGACGCTTCTCACCGCCCGAGAGATTGGCGATCTTGGCGTCGGCCGGCGGGCAGCGGAAGGAGTCCATCGCCAGCTCGAGCTTGCTGTCGAGCTCCCAGGCGCCGGCGGCCTCGATCTTCTCTTGAACCTCGGCCTGGCGCTCGATCAATTTCTGCATCTGATCGTCGGACATCGGGTTGGCGAAGCTATTGTTGATCTCCTCGTACTCCTTGAGGAGCCTAACGACGTCGCCGCAGCCCTCTTCCACGACCTCGCGAACCGTCTTTTCGGGGTCGAGCTTGGGCTCCTGCTCGAGCAAGCCGACAGTATAGCCCTTGGAAAAGGTGACGTCGCCTTGGTATTCCTTGTCGACGCCGGCGATGATCCGCAGGAGGCTGCTCTTACCGGCCCCGTTGAGGCCGAGGACGCCGATCTTGGCGCCGTAGTAAAAAGACAGCGAGATGTCTTTCAGGACCTGTTTTTTGGGGGGGTGGACCCGGCTTACCCGGACCATCGAAAAGATGATTTTCTCGGCTTCGTTGGACATAGGACCTTTTGGAATTAGCGTGGAGCGCTGGCTTAGCCCTTTATCCGAGGAATATCAAGCGCCAAGCCATCTGGACAAAGGGCTGGGGCGTGATTATCTTGTGCCTTCGAACCCGCAAAAAAAGCCTCGACTTTTCAAGCGGCATTAAGCTAAAAGCCTGCGCCCTTCAAGGAGTTAGACTATATGCGCAACACTGCTAAGGTACGTAACATCGGGATTTCGGCCCACATCGACTCGGGTAAGACCACCCTGTCGGAACGCATCCTCTTCTACACCAACAAGATCCATAAGATCGAGGAGGTCCGCGGCAAGTCCGGCGTCGGCGCCACCATGGACTTCATGGACCTGGAGCGCGAGAAGGGCATCACCATCCAATCGGCCGCGACTTATGCCGAGTGGAAGGACACCATCATCAACCTGATCGACACCCCGGGCCACGTCGACTTCACCATCGAAGTCGAAAGGGCCCTCCGCGTCCTGGACGGCGCCGTCCTGGTGCTCTGCGCCGTCTCCGGCGTCCAGAGCCAATCGATCACGGTCGACCGCCAGATGACCCGCTATCACGTCCCGCGCATCGCCTTCGTCAACAAAATGGACCGGGCCGGCGCCGATCCGGTGCGCTGCATGCACCAGCTCCGCGACAAGCTCGGCCACAACGCCCATTTGATCTGCTTGCCGATCGGCGCCGAGGATCGCTTCCAAGGCATCATCGACCTGGTCGAAATGAAGGCCAACTATTTCGACGGCGAGCACGGCGAAAACATCCGCATCGAAGAGATCCCCGCCGACTTGCTCCATGAGGCCCAGGAACGCCGCCACGAGCTGATCGCCGCAATGGGCGATTTCGACGACGACGTCGCCGGCCTCTACCTCGAAGACAAGGAAGTCTCGCCGGCGTTGCTCCGCAAGGCGATCCGCACCGCTACTCTGACCTTGAAGTTCATCCCGGTCATGATGGGATCGGCCTATAAGAACAAGGGCGTCCAAGTCCTGCTCGACGCCGTCGGCTACTATTTGCCCGACCCCTCTCAGGTTAAGAACGAGGCCCATGACCAGCGCAACAACGAGGAAAAGGTCGTCCTCGAGTCCGATCCCGACAAGCCCTTCGTCGGCCTGGCCTTCAAACTGGAAGACGGCCGCTACGGCCAGCTGACCTATATGCGCATTTACCAAGGCAAGATTGCCAAGGGTGAATGGATCGTCAATTCGACCAACGAGAAGAAGGTCAAGGTCCCCCGCCTCGTCCGCATGCACGCCGACGAGATGAACGACATCGAGGTGGCCTATGCCGGCGACATCGTCGCGATGTTCGGCGTCGAGTGCGCCTCCGGCGATACCTTCACCGACGGAACGATCCGCTACACCATGACCTCGATGCACGTTCCGGCCGCGGTTATCTCCCTGGCCGTCGCTCCCAAGGACAAGGGCGCCACCGCCAACTTCTCCAAGGCCCTGAACCGTTTCTCCAAGGAAGACCCAACCTTCCGAGTCCACCGCGACGAGGAAAGCGCCCAGACCATCATCTCGGGCATGGGCGAGCTACACCTTGAGATCTACATCGAGCGGATGAAGCGGGAGTACGCCTGCGAAGTCATCGCCGGTAAGCCCCAGGTCGCCTACCGCGAGACCATCACCAAGAAGACCGACTTCATGTACCAGCATAAGAAACAGACCGGTGGTTCCGGTCAGTACGCGAAGATCGCCGGCCACTTCGAACCCCTGCCGGCGGACGCGGTCGAGACCTACGAGTTCGTCGACGAGATCATCGGCGGCAAGATCCCCCGCGAGTACATCCCGGCCTGCGACAAGGGCTTCCAAGAGCAGCTCAAGAAGGGCCTGCTCATCGGCTTCCCAGTCGTCGGCGTCCGCGTCGTCATCGACGACGGCGCCTACCACGACGTCGACTCCTCGGAAATGGCGTTCAAAATCTGCGCCATGACCGCGGTCCGCGAGTTCTACGGTAAGTGCGGCCCGACCATCCTCGAGCCGATCATGCGGCTCCAGACCCAAGCCCCCGAGGAATTCCAGGGCCAGGTCGTCGGCCAGATCAACCAACGCCGCGGCGTCATCCTCAGCACCGGCACCGTGAACAAGTACGTTCAGGTCGATGCCGAGGTCCCGCTCTCCGAGATGTTCGGTTATTCCACCGACCTGCGTTCCGGCACCCAGGGCAAGGGCGAATTTCAGATGGAATTCCTCAAGTACGCTCCGGTCCCGCGCAACGTTCAGGACGAGCTGATCAAAATCTACCAAGAGAAGCGAGCCGCGGAGGCCAAATGAGCCGGCACTGGTCCGAATTAGAAGCCGAATTGACGGGCTTACGGCAAGCCCTGCAAGCCACCGTCAATCGCCTCTGGGACCTCAAGCTCTCCTTGCAATCCGCCTATCGAAGGGGTCATCAAGACAGGGATTTTTTACCTCGCCGTTTGGGGCTTATCGACCGCGAGGAAACTGCCCAGCTC
>JBIOXX010000498.1:0-2488 GCA_044869875.1 bacterium
GAAGAGCCGGGTCCGCTCGATGTGGCGGAGAAACTTCACGCCCATGCCCGCGCCCTGGTGGGCGCCCACGATCAAGCCCGGGATGTCGGCGACGGTGTAGCTCTTCAAGCCAAACTTCACGACCCCGAGCTGGGGAGTCACGGTGGTGAAGGGATAGTCGGCGATCTTGGGCTTGGCCGCCGAGATCCGGGAGATGAGCGTCGACTTGCCGGCATTGGGCCGGCCGATCAGGCCGACGTCGGCCAGGAGCTTGAGCTCGAGCTTGAGGCTGCACTCTTCACCGGGCTTTCCATCGCCGGCGACTCGGGGAACCCGATGAGTCGAGGAGACGAAGGACTTGTTGCCACGACCGCCGCGGCCGCCGGCGGCCGCAACATAGCTCTGTCCGGCTTGGGTGAGGTCGGCTAAAACCGTTCCGCTCTCGGGATCTTTGACCACCGTTCCGACCGGAACTCGAATGAGGTTGTCCTTGCCGGTCCGGCCGTAGCGGTTGGCGCCCATGCCGTGCTCGCCGCGCTCGCCCTCGAAGCGGCGGTTGTAGCGGAAGTCGAGCAAGGTGGCTAAGCCGGGATCGGCCTTGAGCACCACGCTGCCGCCGTTGCCGCCGTTGCCGCCGTCGGGACCACCCCGCGGGACGTACTTCTCCCGGCGAAAGGAAATGCAGCCGTTGCCGCCGGCTCCGCCGGCCACCGTGATTGTCGCTTCATCGATGAACTTCATAAAATAAAAAACCCCGCTCCGATTTCGAAGCGGGGCTCAATTCTTTTCAACGAGCCGCTTAGCTCGCCGCCGGATAAACGCTGACGCGTTTCTTGCCGCGGCCGAATTCCTCGTACTTCACCACGCCGGTGATCTTGGCGAAGAGGGTGAAGTCCTTGCCCTGGCCGACGTTGGTCCCCGGAAAGATCTTGGTGCCGACCTGGCGAACCAGGATCGAGCCGGCCGGAATGTTCTGGCCGCCGAAGACCTTGACGCCGCGGCGTTGGCCGTTGGAATCGCGTCCGTTCTTGCTGGATCCGCCTGCTTTCTTATGTGCCATGGCTCAACCTCTAAATCTTTAAGCCGAAATCTGCTTGATCAAGACTTCGGTGAATTCCTGTCGATGCCCCTGCTTCTTGGAGTAACCCTTGCGGCGCTTCTTCTTGAAAACCAGGATCTTCTTGTCCTTGTCCTGCTTCACGATCTCGCCGGCGACCTTGGCGGTCTCGATCACCGGAGTGCCGATAACCGGGCTTTCGCCGCCGACCAAAAGAACGCGGGTGAACTCGATCGATTGACCGACCACGCCCTCGGGAATCTTTTCGACTTTGATCTTTTCGCCTTCGGCAACTTTGTACTGTTTGCCGCCGGTCTCGATGATTGCGTATTTCATAAGGCGCGTGGAATTAGCCGGTTTTCCCCAGCGAGTCAAGAATGGAAAACCCTAAATTTCGCCGGGGAATTGGACCGCGAATTCCATTCGAAATCAAGGGGTTTCGGGGTCCGGCCTCCCCAAGCCGACAAACCCGGTACGGCCCCTCGGCCCGATGCCATTTCAAATAAACATAATAATATCAAATACTTGAAAATGATGCGGCTCGGAAAGCCAGGACTGGCGCGGAATTTGTAGATTTTCCTATTTGGAGAGCGACCTAAAGATGAAAAACCTGATCGACCGCTATTTCAAAATCTACTTCTCGGTGACCCTGATGGCCTTCGTTTTTACCATTATCGTGGCCCTGGTCCCCCGGTTGATCCGCTAGCCGCGGACGGCCTTGATCTCGAAATGCTCGGGATTGAAGCTGGGCACCGGCTCGATTTCGATCTTCTTGTAGATCTTCTTTTCCAGGTCGATCAGCCCTTCCCGCTCTTCGTCGTTCAACACTTCGAAAACCGATGGATGAACCTGGACCAGCAAGGTCCCCTTGTCGCTCATCTGAGCCTCGCGCTGGATCTGGCGGAAGATTTCGTAACAGACAGTGGTCCGGCTCTTGGTGTAGCCCCGGCCGTCGCAGACCTCGCAGCTCTCGCAGAGCACCCGGGCCAAGCTCTCGTGGGTCCGCTTCCGCGTCATTTCGATAAGACCCAATTCGGTGATCCGGCTCAAGGTCGACTTGGCGCGGTCTCTCCGCAAGGCGTCGCGGAAGGCCGAATAGACCTTCTCCCGGGAGCTGCGCCGCTCCATGTCGATGAAGTCGAGGATGATGATGCCGCCCAAATTGCGGACCCGCAGTTGATAGACGATTTCCTGAGCCGCCTCGAGATTGGTCTTGAGGATGGTGTCCTCGAGGTTGCTCCGGCCGACGAAGCGGCCGGTGTTGACGTCGATGGTGGTGAGGGCCTCGGTCTGATCGATGATGAGGTAGCCGCCGCTCTTGAGCCAAACTTTCTTGCCCAAGGCCCGGTTGATCTCGGTCTCGATGCCGTAATGGTCGAAGATCGGTTCCTTGCCGCGGTAGAACTCGACGGTATGCTCAAGGTGAGGCATGAAGCGCTTGACGAAGGCCAG
>JBIOXX010000499.1:0-4881 GCA_044869875.1 bacterium
CCCTCTACGTCGGCGAAAGGCCGGAGGTGAAGCTACGCGATCTCGAGGCTCTGCTGGTCAAGGTTACCGACGAAAATGTTTTCGAGGTCGTCGATGCGCTCTTTGCCAAGGACGAAAAGGCCCTCCATCGTTCCCTGGGAGCGCTGCTCGACTCGGGCGAAGAGCCGCTGAAGATCCTTTCCTTGATCCACCGCCACCTGTCGATTCTGTTGACCTTGAAGTTTTCGGGATCGCGCAAGGCGATGGGCAGCTTCCGGATGCCGCCCTTGATTTGGCGGAAGTACGAGCAGCAGGCGAAAGTCCATGCCCGCAAGCTGACGCCTTCGCTCTGGGCGCCGGTAGCGCGAGCCGATTTGAGGCTCAAGGGATCGAGCCTGCCTCGGCCGCTGCTGCTCAAGCGCTGCGTCGATGAGATTATCGGATTACTTGCCTAAAGTAGCGACGAGCTTGGAGAGGCGGGAGATCTTCCGCGAACGGTTGTTCGAATGGAGGATGCCCTTGGTCACCGCACGGTCGATCATGCGGATCGCTTCGACTAAAGCTTCCTTGGCCTGAGAGAGGTCTTTCTTCTCCACCGCGCTGCGAACCTTCTTAATAAAGGTACGAACTTCGGAGCGAATGGTCACATTGCGGATCGCCTTCTTCTGGCTCTGCTTGTGACGCTTGATTTGGGAGCTGTGGCGGCCTTTCGGCAGCTTGGGTTTCTTCACATCGGCCATAAAAATCCTTTTTCTTTCCAATACAAAGGCCGGGCCTTGTAACAATTCGGCGCTCTTCTGTCAAACCCGTATATAAGTATTTGATTTTACGTCTATTTAACTGAAATCCGCCTTCGAATGCCAAGCACCGCAAGCAGCGAAAGCAGGCCTATGGCCAGCATGCCCTCGGAATTTTGCAGGGGCCGGGAGCTCAGCGCGCAGCCACCGTCGCTGGGGCTTGGAGAGTCGGTGGGAATGGGAGTGGGGGTCGGTGTCGGCTCAGGCTGAAATTGGATCGCGCCGATGTCGGGATTGTTTCCGGCCACCGTCGGCCGGGGATTTCCCAAGAAATCGCTGCTCGGCATTTGCGGCGCCGCCGGATCGCCGGCTTCGATGGCCGGGGAGTCTTCGCCCGGCGCGAAGTCGCCATTGGCCGGATCGACCAACAACGGATCTTCCAAGAGATTGGTCGCCGAATCGGCGCCGTTCACCGTGGTGCAAGGCGGATTGGCCAGGCATTTGCTGAAGAACCCGCCGGCATCGAAGATATTGTTGAAGAGGTTGAGAGTGCCGATCCCGGAATCGTTGGCGACGTCTTCGTCGCTGTAGATGTCGGCGCCGTCGTCCGGGGCTTGGTTGCCGAAAACGATGTTGTTATAGACGTCGATCCGGTTGCTGGACCAATCTTCGATGAGCATCAGCCCTCCGCCGATGGCCAGGGAACGATTGCCGATCAAGGTATTGTTGGTCACCACGGCGGTGGCATTCGCTTCGTTTAAATAGACCTGCAAGCCGCCGCCGGAAGTTTGCGGGAAGCTGCCGTCCCCGGCGAGGTTGTCGAAGAAGACGTTGTTGGTGGCGACGATCGAGCCGGTCAAGGTCGCCGTTTGGATGCCGCCGACGTCGTTGGCGGATTGGTTCCCGGTGACGAGATTGCCGGAGAGGGTCAAGGTCCCGTCGTCGAGGAAAACGCTCCCGCCGCCGGCGGAATCGCTGAGAGCCGCGTTTCCGACGATTGTGTTTCCGAGAATCTCGATGGTTTTCGTCCCGCCGACGCCGACCGAAAAGGCCCCCGCGAATTCGGCCTTATTGTTGGTGAAGGTCGAATCGAGGATCGAGACGGTGGCGGTGCCGGCGACCGGGAAGGAATTGATGTCGAGCGCGCCCCCGTCCTCCCCCGACTCGTTTTGGTCGAAGGTCACTTCCGAAATCGAAACGTCGGCGAAACCGCTGACGGTCTGGATGGCGCCGCCGTCCTCCAGGGGATCCTTGCAACGCTGAAAGATCAGCCCGCTCACGGTGAGGTCGGCATTGCCGTCGTCGGCCAAGGCCGAAGTGTCGAGGTACATGCATCGAACGTTAAGATTGCTGCTCAAGACCGGCGCAGCGCCGGCGGCATTCTCGATGGTGAGGGGAAAATTTTCGCCCGCCGCCGGGAAATACTCTAACGTCGCGGCGATGTCATAATCGCCGGCTTGGACTTGGAGGGTGTCGCCGGCGTTGTTGCTTTCGGCGAAGTCGAGGCACTCTTGAAAGCTGCCTTCGCCGTCGGAGCAGTTGTCGCCGCTGCCGGGGATGACCGTCAGATTAGCGGATTGAAGGGGCAGGGCATGAAGGATCAGGCTTGTACCGAGAACAAAGCCGAGAAGACGCGCGCGCATAATACCTCCCTTGGGTAACCCTTATCCTGGCCGGCAAGCTAGCGGGTGGCCGATTGGGCGGCAAGGGAATTCCATAGACCCAAAACCCAAAAACAGACATAGGAAGGGCCCATGAGCTCCGCTCCGCCGCCTCCCGAATCCACTCAAGATCCCCTCGACACCCTTGCCGAAGAAGACACGGTCGAGACCGCCGCTCCCAAGATGGTCGGCCGGGCCGGCATGGTCGGTCTCGTCACCTTGCTCAGCCGCTTCTTCGGCTTGGCTCGGGATTCGGCCATCGCCTACGTCCTGGGAACTCGGGCCGCGGCCGACGCCTTCTACGTCGCTTTTCGGATCCCCAATTTGCTGCGGCGTCTCTTGGCCGAAGGCAATCTCACCATGTCCTTCGTCCCGGTCTTCACCGAGTCGATGAAGCGGTCGAAGCAAGAAGCCAAGGACGTGGTCGACATCACTTTTTCGCTTTTACTGATCTTGCTTTCGATCGTCACCGTGGCCGGTGTGCTCGGCGCCGCCTTTTTCGTGCGGATGACGGCGCTGGGCTTCAGCGAAGATCCCCAGAAGTTCGAGCTGACGGTCTTGCTGACCCGGATTACCTTTCCTTACATCTTTTTTGTTTCGCTCGGCGCGCTGGCGATGGGGATACTCAACGCCCGCAAGCGCTTCCTGACGCCGGCCTTCTCGCCGGTCCTGCTCAACGTCGGAATCATTGCCGGGGCGGCTTTGCTGGCCCGATACTTCTCGACCCCTTCGATCGGCATCGCCTGGGGCGTCATCGTCGGTGGCGTTCTTCAACTGCTGATTCAAATCCCGAGCTTGGTCAAAGAAGGCTTCTTTCCACGTCTTAACTTCAATTGGCGCCATCCCGCGGTGCGCAAGATCGCCAAGCTCATGCTGCCGAGCATCTACGGTTCGGCGGTCTACCAAATCAACCTCCTGGCGATCACCTTCATGGCCTCCTACCTGCCGACCGGAGCGGTGAGCTATTTATGGTATGCCGACCGGGTCATCGAGTTCCCGCTCGGCGTCTTCGCGATCTCGCTGGCGACCGTCGTCTTGCCGACGCTCTCGGAGCACGCCGCCGACCGCGATTTCGTCAAGATGAAGCAGGCTTTCCGCCGCGCGCTTTCCACGGTTTGGCTGGTGAACATCCCGGCAGCGGTCGGATTGGCGGTGCTGGCCGAGCCGATCATCGCGGTGCTTTTCTACCGCGGCGGCTTCACTCAAGAATCGACCCGGCTCACCGCTCAGACCCTACAATGCTTTGCGGTGGGCTTGCCCTTTGTTTCAGCCACCCGGATCACGACTTCGGCTTTTTACGCCGTCCAAAACTCCAAAAAGCCGGTGATCGCCGCTAACATCGCTGTGGTGGTCAACATTCTCGCCGGCCTCGCTCTGATCGGGCCCTTGCAGCATCGGGGTTTGGCCTTGGGCGTCTCGCTGGGCTCGGTCGCCAACTTCCTCCTTCATATCTGGGATTACCGGAAGGAAGTGGGCGGCTTGGGCCTGCGCAAGATGTTGGGCTCGGTGATCAAAATGGCGGCGGCCGCCCTGTTGATGGCGGCGGCGCTGTGGCTGGTTCAACATTATTGGGATTGGACCTTCGCTCCCTTCATGGAGCGAAGCTTCTATCTCGCCGCCCTGATCGCGGCCGGATCGGCGGTTTACGGTGTCGCGGTCTTGATTTTGAAACCCGAAGGCGCGGCTGAGTTGCTACGCCGGTTTCGACGGCGCCGATCGCCGCCTCGCTGATTATCCCAGCATTTCTTCGACCATGAATCGAGTTTTTGGAGGAACCCGGGAATGAGGATAATATCTCTCGATGAGTAGAAATACGTCTTCGGGTTTCTTAAGCATAAGATGCCGGATGAGAAACTCCACGTCCTCTCGATCGTGGCTGTCGAAGCGAGCCGAAAGACATTTCATGGCCAACATATATTCGGCTTGAGGCGCCCAGATGCGCAGATTCGAAAGCTGCAGCACCTCTTCCTTCGGAGGATCCACGTGAAAATAAGCCTTGGCCGCGTCGTTCAGCCAATTTTCCGATAGACCGAAGCGCTTCGATACTTTGGAAGCCGCCTTGCGAATCTCCTCGGTCGGCTCAAAGATGGCATCGACGTCCTTCGTCGCGTTCCTTGCCTGGAAGACGAGACACATGACGGCGCCTCCGCAGATTCCAATTTCTCCGAGGACGTCTTTCTTGGCCAGCTCTTCGTTGAGGGCCTGGAACAGTTTTTTCAATGTAGGAATATCCAGCATCAGCGGCGCTCCAAAAAATTCTCCAAAACGAAGATGTTTCGCTTCCGGTACCAGACGGGACTCTCGAAGAGGGCGGAGGCCTTGAGGTTTTCCAAACCGGCGGGAAACCAAGGCTCGGGAAGGGAAGGAACCGCCTTGCACCAGGCTGGAGGGGATATTTTGAGCTCCGCGCAGAGCGCTTCCACCGTGGAAGCCAAGAGGGCTCGAATCTCCAGCCTCAGATCGGAAACCGGAGGCTCGGCGATCAAGGCCCTATCCTTGGAAGC
>JBIOXX010000500.1:0-2041 GCA_044869875.1 bacterium
TTGTGGCGGCACTCTTCGTACTCGGCCTCGGGCTCGGAGTCGACGACGATGCCGCCGCCGGCCCGGTACTCGAGCTTTCCGTCTTTCAATGTCGCGGTGCGGATCGCGATGTTGAAGCTCGACCTCCCCGAAAAGCCGGCATAGCCGATCGAGCCGGTATAGATCCCGCGCGGCCGCCCTTCCAGCTCGGCGATAATCTCCATCGCCTTGAGTTTGGGAGCGCCGGTGATCGATCCGCCCGGCGAAAGCCGATGCAGGGCCTGGAGCGGGCCGATGCCGACCTTCAAATCGGACTCGACGATGGCGTAAAGATGGTGGACCTGGGGCAGGCTCTCGAGCCGTTTGAGCTCCGGAACCCGGACCGAACCCGCCACGCTGACCGCACCCAAGTCATTGCGCACCAGATCGACGATCATCAGGAGCTCGGCCGCGTCCTTGGGGCTGGCGAGTAATTCTCGGGCGAGCCGGGCGTCGGCCTCGGGATCGGAAGCCCGGGGCCGGGTGCCCTTGATAGGATAAGAGCGGGCACGCGAGCCTTCGGTTTCCAGCAAAATTTCCGGCGAGGCTGAGAAGATCTGTTCCTCTCCCAAGTTCACGAAGGCCATTTGCGGCGCCGGTGCCGTTTGGCGCAAGCGCAGGTAGAGCTGAGCGGCGTCGCCCTCGCCCGTCGCCGAATAAGCTTGGGAAAGGTTCACCTGGTAACAATCGCCTCGCCGTAGCCGGTTTTGAATGTCGCGCACTTGGCTTAAGTAAATCTCGCGGGAGCTCTCGGCACGAAGCAATTGAACTTGCCAAGGCCGGAAGGTTTTCGGGGAAATCTCTAAGCGCCCGGCAAGGTTTCTAGCCCGCTGCTCGGCCAGGGCAAGGTCGGTTTCGGCAAATCCTTCCTTCAGGCCCCAAGAAAAAACCCTCGCTTCGCCGCGCGAATGATCGATCTCCAACCAGGTGTCGAAGAGAAAAAAATGAGCCTGCCCTTCATAGCTGAGACAGCCAATCCAACCGCCACCGAAGGTCCCGGCCGAAGCCGTGGCTTGCATGGGCAGTGCGGCGTCGGTCTCGCTGGCGAATTTTAAAAAATCTTCAAAATTTTCGGCAAATTGTTGAGCCCGAGGATCCAAGGCGAAGATCGAAACCTGCGAATGGGGATGGTGGAGTGAAGCGCTGTCGAGCCAAAAGGCCGGCGGCGCCTCCTGGACCAAGCCGGCCAAGCTCTCGGGACTGGGGACTGGGATGGTCAAGACAAAGGCCTTCATGCGAACATTTCCTTCAAACGCCGGAGCAGCGAAGCCTCGATCTCCTCGGAAAGCGGTGCTGGCTCGCCTCGAACTTCCTCCCACATCCAGGGTGGCTCCATGCAAAGATAGCGCGGAAAATCCTCGCTCCATTCCCGCAGGCGCCGCCAAACTCGTCGGTACATCTCGCGACGCAGGGTTTTGAAATAGCGGAACTTACCGTCGGGGGCCTGGATGAAGTCCTCAGCGAAGATGGCGGTTTGGGGGAAGCGCTCGGTGGCGATGTCTTTCAAGGCCCGGTCGAAGCGCAGACTGCCGATGCTAACCCAGGCCAAGCGCCGCGGATCGAGCTTCTCGGCCAGCGCGGAGATCAAGCCGTCGTAGGCCTTTTCCCAACCTTCATGGCAGATCAGGGGATCGAGATGCAAGCCGACGGGATAGCCGGCGGCCTGGGCCTTCGACGCCGCTTCGAGCCTTTCGGCGAGGGTGGCGCACTTCAGCTCCTCGCGTTTGACGATGGCTTCGGGAGCCAGCGACCAAGAGAGGACGGTGCGGCAGCGATGCTCAAGTTTCAATAAGCCGTCGATGCAATCGCTCTTGGTCTTCAACTCCAGGAATAGATTCTTTCGCTCGGCGAAGAAGGGCACCCATTCACCGCCGAGCCCGGTGAGGCCATCGAGAGCCAAGGAGTCGGACAATTCGCCGGTCCCGACCCGAACGGCTTTGGCGCTGGAGGCATCCAAGCCTTCTAGCGCTGTCAAGAAATGCCCGGTATTCGCGAAAACAGTGAGCACCGGGTTGTTCTTCAA
>JBIOXX010000501.1:0-2487 GCA_044869875.1 bacterium
AGTCCGGATCAAGGACGCCGGCGACACCAATCTCCTGCTGGACGACCAGGTGGAGCGCGACGAGTTCGAGCGCGTCAACGCCCAGGTGCGGGCCAAGAAGGGCAAGCCGGCTTCCGGCGAGCCGATGCTTCTCGGCATCACCAAGGCTTCGCTCTCGACCGAGTCCTTTATCTCGGCGGCGTCTTTCCAAGAGACCACCCGCGTCCTCACCGAGGCGGCGGTTGCCGGGAAGATCGACCACTTGCGCGGCTTGAAGGAAAATGTGATTATGGGCCGCCTCATTCCGGCCGGTACCGGATTGCGGCAGTACCGTGATTTGAAAATGGAAGTGGACGAAATCGGCGAAGAACAAGCGCCGGTGGCCGCGACCAGTAACCTGAGCGCTTAAGAACCGCGGCGGGGGAACCCGCAGCAGGCTTAAGCGCTTGAATTTGCTGGGCAGATTCGTACCGATCTGCCTTGACAGATTCAAAAGGCACGTGATACGTAACGCGCCTTGTTTAAAAGGCCTATCCTTTAGGCAAGCTAACTAGTTGAAATTAAACGTAATTTTGAATCCGAAGACGAGGCTTTAGCCCCGATTTTAGGGTTAGGCGTCATCCCGGGATTTTTTTGCGTCATTGGAATGAGCTTATGCCAACGATTAACCAACTGATTCGCATCGGCCGACAGAAGACCCGCTACAAGGGCACCGCTCCGGCCTTGCAACGCTGCCCGCAAAAACGCGGCGTCTGCGTCCGCGTCTACACGACGACCCCCAAGAAGCCGAACTCGGCTCTCCGAAAGGTTGCCCGTGTGCGCCTCACCAACGGAATCGAGGTCACCTCGTATATTCCGGGCGAAGGCCACAATCTGCAGGAGCACTCGGTGGTTCTGATCCGCGGCGGCCGCGTCAAGGACCTTCCCGGCGTGCGCTATCACATCGTTCGCGGCACCCTCGACTCCACCGGCGTCGAGAAGCGTCGCCAATCGCGCTCCAAGTACGGCGCCAAGAGGCCTAAATAGTTATGTCGCGCAAAGGTACCACCGCTAAACGGAAGATTCTCCCCGACCCCAAGTTCCATGACAAGCTGATCAGCAAGCTGGTCAACAAGGTCATGCTCCAAGGCAAGAAGAGCACCGCCGAAGGCATCGTTTACGGTTCCTTCGACATCGTGGGCGGAAAGCTCAACGACGATCCGATGAAGCTCTTCAAGCAAGCCTTGGAGAACATCAAGCCGGTCGTCGAAGTCCGCAGCCGCCGGGTCGGCGGCGCTACCTATCAGGTTCCGATGGAAGTCCGGCCCGAGCGCCGGGTTTCGTTGGGCCTGCGCTGGCTGGTCGATTACGCCCGGACCCGCACCGAGAAGACGATGGCCGACCGCTTGGCCGGCGAGATCCTCGACGCATTGAACAACCGCGGCGCCGCGGTCAAGAAACGCGAAGACGTTCATAAGATGGCCGAGGCCAATAAGGCTTTCGCTCACTACCGTTGGTAAAAATGGCTGAGTATCCACTAACCAAAACACGGAATATCGGCATCATGGCCCACATCGATGCCGGTAAGACCACGACGACCGAGCGGATCCTGTATTATACCGGGGTTTCGCACAAGATCGGCGAGGTTCACGAAGGCACGGCCGTGATGGACTGGATGGAACAGGAGCAGGAGCGGGGGATCACGATCACCTCGGCGACCACCACCTGCTTTTGGAAGAGCCACCGGGTCAACATCATCGATACGCCGGGCCACGTCGACTTCACCATCGAAGTCGAGCGGTCGCTCCGGGTCCTCGACGGCGCGGTCGGCGTGTTTTGTTCGGTCGGCGGCGTCGAGCCCCAATCCGAGACGGTGTGGCGCCAGGCCAACAAGTACCATGTCCCGCGCATCGCCTTCATCAACAAGATGGACCGGACCGGCGCCGATTTCTTTCGGGCCGTTAAGGAAATGGACGATCGCTTGCGGGCCAATCCGGTTTGCTTCCAGCTTCCGATCGGCGCCGAGGATCAGTTCCAGGGGATCATCGATCTTTTGAAGATGAAGGCCATCCGCTTCGACGACACCTCGCTGGGCGCGAAGTTCGAAGAGATCGACATTCCGGCTGAATATGCCGAGCAGGCCAAGGTTTACCGCGACAAGCTGGTCGAAGCCGTCGCCGAGCACGACGAGGCGCTGACCGACAAATACATTCACGGCCAAGAGATCGCTTACGAAGATCTGAAGCACGCCGCCCGCTCCGCCACCGTCAAGATGAAGATCACGCCGGTCCTCTGCGGCGCCGCCTTCAAGAACAAGGGCATTCAGCAGCTCCTCGACGCGGTCGTCGATTATCTGCCCAGCCCGCTCGATATTCCGTCGATCGAAGGCATTATCCCGCGCAAGCCCGACCTTACCGAAAAGCGCGCCGCCGACGAGAAAGAACCCTTCGCGGCCCTGGCTTTCAAGATCATGACCGACCCCTTCGTCGGTCAGCTGACTTATTTCCGCGTTTATTCCGGCCACCTCGA
>JBIOXX010000502.1:0-2430 GCA_044869875.1 bacterium
CGCTCTATCTCGGCGGCAAGATCGACGAGGCTCTCGACGTCTTGAGGGCCCGGGGCCTGACCTACGAGCAGGAGGGCGCGCTTTGGTTCAAGACCAGCGAGTTCGGCGATGATAAGGATCGGGTCCTGATCAAGAGCGACAACACCTATACCTATCTCACGCCCGACATCGCCTACCACAAGGACAAGTTCGACCGGCCCTTCGATATTTATCTCAACGTGATGGGCGCCGATCACGGCGGCTACGTTCAGCGTCTGAAGGCGGCGGTGGCGGCGCTGGGCCACGACCCGGCCAAGCTCGAATTTTTGCTGATGCAGCTGGTGAATCTCAAGCGCGGCGGCGAAGTAGTCAACATGAGCAAGCGGACCGGCGACTACGTCACCCTCCATGAGGTCATCGACGAGGTCGGCAAGGACGCGACCCGCTTCTTTTTCATGATGCGCTCCCACAACGCGGCTTTGGATTTCGACCTCGAGCTGGCCAAGCAGCGCAGTGCCGAGAACCCGGTGTACTACATTCAGTATGCCCATGCCCGGATGTGCTCGATATTTCGCAAGGCCGAAGAGGCCGGCTTCCCCAAGCCCGAGCTATTGGGCGAGGTCGACCTCAGCCCTCTCAACTTGCCGGAGGAGCTTGAGTTAATTGGGACTTTACTGGCATATAGCGACATGCTCGGCGAAGCGGTGGAGCATCACGAACCGCACCGGGTTGCCTTCTACCTTTTGGACCTGGCCAAGACCTTCCAGAACTACTACACCCGGGCCAAGAGCGACGACCGTTACCGGGTTTTGAGCTCTCAGCGTGAGCGGACGCTGGCCAAGCTGTACTTGGTAAAGACGCTTCGCGAGATTTTCCGCAGCGGACTGAACATCCTGGGCGTCAGTGCTCCCGAGAGCATGACGCGCGAGGAAGAAGAAATCTAAGCGGGAGAAGCCATGGAAGAAAAATACCCGATTAAGTTTTCCCTCAGCCAATTCATCTTACTCCTGGCGGTGGAGATCCTGGTCATGGGCCTGGTCTTCATGCTCGGTGCGCGCTTCGGAAAGTCGATCTTTCCCGACAACGCGCCGGCCTATGCGATGCAGCATCCACCGGTCTATCAAGATCTGGCGCCCCCAGTGGCCATGCATCAGGCTCGGCCGCCGGCCAGCGACAAGCTGGTCGATTCCGAAGGCGCCGAACCGGCCGAGGCCGCCGAAGAGGGCAGTGACGCCATTCCGACTTACCAAGTCGGAGCCGACGGTTCGATGCGGCCGGCTGAGGATCCCGCCGATTCCCAGATCGCGGTGAACAAGAGCATCGTCACGACCAACGCCGACAAAAATACCGCGGTCCGGTTCAAATCGAGCGGCAACACCAAGTTCGCGGTCCACGTCGCCGAATTCTACGACGAGCTCCTGGCTTCGCGGGAGATCACCAAGCTCAAGGGCAAGGGCTACGAGGCTTATCTCGTCATCGACCAACGCGGCGCCACCCCATCCTTCGACGTCCGGGTCGGCAGCTTCGGCGACCGCAAGATGGCCGAGGACTTCGCGACCAAGATGAGCAATGAGCAGAACTTGGAATTGAGGGTTGTTCAGGCCGATTAGGGAGTATTTGACACTATATATATGGTCAATTATGGTCCCGGGCCTATGGTTAGCCGCAAGAAAATCAGCACCACGGTCTATATTACCGAGGAGCAGAACGAGAAGCTTAAGGCCTTAAACGATAAAACCAAGGTGCCCATTGCCGAGTATATCCGTCAGGGCATCGACCTGATCCTCGACAAGCACAAGGCCGAATTGCCCGGCGAACAGCTGGGACTTTACGATCGGACCAATAGAAAGTAGAGCCTGCCGGAAGGTCCGCATCCTCCATGAAAAATATCCGAAATTTTTCCATCATCGCCCATATCGACCATGGCAAGTCGACCTTGGCCGACCGACTGCTCGAGTTCACCGGCGCGCTGAGCTCGCGGGAGATGCAGGATCAATTCCTCGATAAGCTGGAGTTGGAACGAGAGCGCGGGATCACGATCAAGGCCCAGTCGGTCCGGCTCAACTACAAAGCCAAAGACGGCCAGACCTATATCCTTAATTTGATCGATACCCCCGGCCACGTCGATTTCCACTACGAGGTCTCGCGCTCCTTGGCCGCCTGCGAGGGCGCTATTTTAGTCGTCGACGCTTCCCAGGGCATCCAGGCCCAGACCCTGGCCAATGTCTACGTCGCCATCGACAACAACCTCGAGATCTTTCCGGTCTTGAACAAGATCGACCTGCCGGCCGCTGATCCGGCCCGGGTCAAGAAGGAGATCGAGGACGTCATCGGCCTCGACACCTCCCACGCGGTTGAAGCCAGCGCCAAGACCGGCGTCGGGATCGGCGAGATCCTCGAGAACGTCGTCCAATGCTTTCCGCCGCCCAAGGGAAACCCCGAGGGTCCGCT
>JBIOXX010000503.1:0-6188 GCA_044869875.1 bacterium
CGGCGAGGTCGAAGCTAGGACGAGACGGCGCACGGCAGCGTCTCCTCGTTCCGGCGAAAATCTCCCAGGTAGTCGGCAATGATTTTCTCGACTTCACCGCTGTCCTTGGTTTGGAACATCCGATTCCGCAGCTCGGCGGCCCGGGGCATTCCCCTGCAGTAGAAAGCGAAATGCTTGCGCATCGCCGCGAAGCGGGGGTGGCCCTTGACCGTTTCGAAGAGCCGGGCATGCTCGAGCAGCACCGCGAAGCGGGTTTCCAAATCGGGAACAAAATCGGCCAGCGGAGCATCGGCCTTAGCTTCAAGAAAATCCTTTAATTGGGCCTTATTTTCGAAAATCCACGGATTACCCATCGCCCCCCGCCCGATGAGAACGCCGTCGACGCCGCTCAAACGAATTTTCTCGGCGGCCATGGTCAGCGAGGTGAGATCGCCGTTGCCCAAAACCAAAGTCGGCGTTTGGTGAATCACCTCAGCCGCCCGTCCAATCGCTTCCCAATCGGCTGAGCCGGTGTACATCTGCTTCAAGGTCCGGCCATGAAGCGTGATCGCCGCCGGCTCTTCTTCCAAGAGATGCCGGACCCATTCCTCGACCACAATCTGGTCGTAGCCGATGCGGGTCTTGACCGAGAGCGGAATCGGGCGGCGCTCGGCGATGCTTTCGGCGCCGAGCCGGTCGAGGTTCATCCGCCGAACCCGAATCGGCATCCGCGGCTTGAGCCCCAGCCGATCGATCGAAATGCCGTCGACCCAATCGGCGATCCCGCGCTTGGCCGCGCGTAAAATTTCCTTGGCCAAGTCGGGATTGCGGATCAGGGCCGCGCCGCAGCCCCGGGCGGCGACGTTCTTGGCCGGACAGCCCATATTGACGTCGATGCCGTCGAAACCGAGGGCGCAGGCTAGTACCGCAACCTTATAAAAAGATTCGGGCTCCGAGCCGTAGATCTGGGCCACCGCCGGCCGCTCTTCTTCCGAATAGATGAAGTCATCGAGCATGAGCTGGGCGCCGCGAGAAAGCCCCTCGACATTGGTGAACTCAGTCAGCACCACGTCGGGCCGCCCATGGCGAGCGGCGATCCGCCGGTAGGCGGCGTCGGTTACGCCGTCCATCGGGGCCAAGCCCACAATCGGCCGGCGGATATTTTTCCAAAAGCTCATGAATATTCCTTACAAATTAGCCCTGCGATTCTCAAATCTTAAAATTCTCTATGGCACCGACCTCATTTTTTGCTAAGTCTTCCGAAATCATCTCTATCTAGCTTCTCTCTCGGCGTCGAGGGCAATGCCGAGCGGGTGGACGCGCCGTCCCAGTGGGGTGGAATTCGGCGCGCGACTCGGTTCAGGGGAGTGTATCATGTCGAATCGTATCGTCATCCTTGGCGGCGGCAGCGCCGGCTGGATGACTGCCGCCTACCTCGTTAAAGCCCTTCACAACATCGAGGGCATCACAGTCGTGGATTCACCCAATATCCGAACGATCGGCGTCGGCGAAGCGACCTTCAGCACTATCAAGCTATTCTTCGACTTCCTGGAGCTCGAGGAAAAGGATTGGATGCCTCATTGCAGCGCCGCTTACAAGCTGGCCATCCGCTTCGTCGATTGGACCGCCGGCGGCGGCCATTTCTATCATCCCTTCCAGCGTTATCCCACCGCTTCCGGATTCAATCTCGGGGAATGGTGGTTGCAGTCTAACCGGAACGAGGAGCCTTTCGATTACAGTTGCTTCCTCACTCCTTGGCTCTGCGATGCTCTGCGCTCGCCGCGCTACCTCGACGGCACCGTCTTCGATAGGCAAGTTCGAACTTTCTACACTCCGGGCGAGCGGCCGCCCAACGCGACCATCTCCGGCCATCAGGTTCAGTACCCCTACGCTTATCATTTCAATGCCGCCGAGCTGGCCGAATTCTTGCGCGGCTACGCGATGGACCGCGGAGTCCGGCGAATCGCCGACGAAGTTTTGGACGTCGTCCGAAACCCCGATGGCTCGGTGGCGGCCTTGCAAACCAAGGAGCACGGGGCTTTGGCCGGCGACCTCTTCATCGATTGCAGCGGCTTTCGCGGCCTCTTGCTCAATAAGTTTTTAGACGAGCCCTTCGTCTCCTTTTCAGACTCGCTGCTCAACGACAGCGCGGTCGCGATCCAAGTGCCCCGCGATATCGAGCGCGATGGGATACGGCCTTACACGACGGCTACCGCCCATAATGCCGGCTGGTCTTGGAACATCCCGCTCTACGGCCGCGACGGGACCGGCTACGTTTACTGCAGCCAGTTCATCGATTCGACCGAAGCCGAGCGCGAGTTTCGCGAGTTCCTGGGGCCGGCCGCCGAGGGCTGCCCCGCCAACCACATCAAGATGCGGATCGGCCGCAGCCGCAATTCCTGGGTCAAGAACTGCGTCGCGATCGGCCTGGCCAGCGGTTTCGTCGAGCCGCTTGAATCAACCGGCATCTTCTTCATTCAACACGGCATCGAAGAACTGGTGAACCATTTCCCGGGCCCCACCGGCATCGATGCCGGGATGGTCGCGAGCTACAACAAGGTGATCAACGAGTGCATCGACGGCGTTCGCGAATTCCTCACTTTGCACTACTTGGCCGGCGACCGGGTCGATACGCCCTTTTGGCAGGCGGTCAAGCAAGTCCGGCCCCCCGATGGATTGCGCGAGCGGATGGAGCTGTGGAAATCGCGGCTGCCTTGTCCCCGCAGCATCTACCAAGCTTTCCACGGCTTCGAGAGCTACTCTTGGTCGGTCATGTTGCTCGGCCTGAACTACCGGCCGGCCAATCCACGGGGGATTCTCGATCAAATCGAAGGCTCCGAAGCCAGTGCCGCCTTCGAGTCGGTGAAAGCCGAGGCCCGGCGGCTGACCGAAACCTTACCCAGCCAATACGAATATTTAACGCAGATGCGAACCATAGGAGGTTCCCGATGATCGTTCCCGGCATTATCGTTCCCCACATCACCGTCTTTCGAGAAGATGAGAGCATCGACGAAGCGGCCACCGCCGATCACGTCGAATGGCTCATTGCCAACGGAATCCAAGGCATCGCGCCCGGCGGCAGCTCCGGCGAAATCGTCTCGCTGTCGCTGGACGAGGCCAAAGCGCTGACCGATATCGCGGTCCAAACCGCCGCCGGCCGGGTTCCGGTTTATCCGGCGACCGGCCGCTACAGCACTCGGGACACCATCGAGCTCAGCCGCCACGCCGAAAAAGCCGGAGCCAAGGGCGTGCTGACGGTGCTCCCTTATTACATGCTGCCCGACACCCGCTCGGTGATGGACCATTTCCGCCGGCTCCATGAGGCGATCCACATCCCGATCATCCTTTACAACAATCCTTGGACTTGCGGGATTCAGCTCCTGCCTCCTCAAATCGCCCAGCTGGTCGAGGAAGGCGTCATTGCCGGCGTCAAGGCCTCGCAAGGCGATCCCTTCCGGGTCAACGAACTGCGCTATCTCTGCGGCGACAAAGTCCGCTTGTTCTACGGCCACGATTACGCGCCGTTGGAAGCTCTCTTGGCCGGGGCCGACGGCTGGCTCACCGGAATCCTCAACGTCTTTCCGCGACTGGCGGTCGATTTGTGGCAAGCCGCCGCCGTCGAGAAGAACGTCGAGAAAGCGACGGCGATTTGGCGCAAGATCCTGCCCTACGTTTACTACAGCATGAACGAGAAGACCGACGGCGCCCCCCATTTAATCGTGATCTACAAGGAAGCCTTGAATCTCTTGGGCCGAAAAGCCGGAAAACCGCGCCTACCCTTGCAGCCGATGAATGCCGGCCAGCGCCAGCGCTTGGAAGAGGTCCTCAAAATTGCCACCGCCTAAAGGAGACGCCATGGAAGCCGCCCGCATCCTCGAACTCGAGGAAATCCTGAAACCCTACCGAATGGAAACCAACTTGCCGATGCTGCGATTGGCCGAGCGGGGCATCCCGCTGGCGACCGCCCGGCGAATCGCCCGCGAATACGGGCCGGGCAACGCGGCCTCGCCCCAGATCATGGCCGCCGGAATCTCCCAAATTTGGGACGAAGACCTGAGGATTTCGCTGGTCGTCAATTTGTATGAGGAATGCGGCGAAGGCGACAAGCGGCGGTCGCACATCGCGATGTTCGGCCGTTTCATGGAAGCAGTCGACGTGAACCTCGCCAACGTGAAGGTCGAGCCGGGCAGCCTCACCGACCGATTGATCTCGACCTTCCTCAAGGTTTGCTGTGAGGGGCCGGATTACCGGGCGCTGGCGATCCTCCACGGCTTCGAGGACGTCTTCGCCTACATCTGCGGCTTGGTCGGCAAGGGCTTGGAGAAGAGCGCCGTGGTCAACTTCGAGGCGGCCGAATTTTTTCGGCATCATTCGGTCTCCGACCTCATCCACGCCGAACGGATGCGAACGGCGATGCTCGGCTCGGCGAACACCGAGGAGAAATGGCGGGAATGTTTGGTTTTGGCCCGGTTGGGCGCTTCTTTGATTTACGACGTTTACGATTCGATCGCCCGCGAATCTTCTTGATTTTTATCCAGTAAATTACCGATTTAGTAATTTACTGGATAAATAATAAAATAAAAGTATCCACTATATAACTAATTTGGTAATATACTGGCTATGTCTTTAACAGACCCCAGCCAGCTTTTGAATCAAGCCCGTCCCGAGCTCGATTATCCGATGCTAGTTAGCCTGCTCCGGAAAGCCGGCTACTCCTCCCCCACCAAGAAGATTCATGACTTGATGAAGGCGGGAATATTGATCGGGGTTAAGAAGGGTCTCTACATCGTCGCGCCTCCTTATACGAGAAGCCCGGTTTGCAAAGAAACGCTAGCAAATTTGATCTATGGACCTTCTTGTATTTCGCTGGAATATGCCCTCGCCCACTACCAATTGATTCCCGAGCGAGTCGAAACCATCACCAGCGTCACCCCTAAAAAAGACAAACGCTTCGAAACCGATTTGGGAACTTTCACTTATCGCTATTTAACCAAAGAAAAATACCGCGAAGGAATCGATCTCATTTGGATCGATCCCCAACACCCCGTATTGATGGCATCTCCGGAAAAAGCTCTTTGCGACTACGTCCTCTTGCACAAAGTCTCCCACCTCAAAACGAAGGAGGAGGCGCGACAATTTTTGCTCGATGACCTCCGTTTGGATGAGGAGCGGTCCAAGAAGCTCGACCTCATCGCCCTTCATCGGCTTAATCGAGCCTACCGAAGTCAAAGCATCGACTCCATCCTCGCCTTCTTTGAAGGGACGGCGTCATGAGCCTCGCTCCGGCAATCCAAGCCATGCTCCAACGTTATCCATGCCAAACCGGCCAAGACTACGTGAATGCCCTTAAGGAGATCATCCAAGAAGTCGCCTTGCTCGGGCTGTGGCGCGCCAAATTCTTCGAGCATGCCGCCTTTTATGGAGGCACGGCGCTGCGAATCCTCTATGGGCTAGACCGATTCTCGGAAGATCTCGACTTTTCACTGCTAAGACCCCAGGCCGATTTCAAGCTCTCCGCCTATCACCAGGCCATTCGAGAAGAGCTGGAATCCTTGGGCTTCGTCGTTCTTATCGAGGAAAAGAAAAAATCGGTCGAGACCGCGATCGAATCCGCCTTTATCAAGGCCGACACCAAAGAGCATCTCATTAAAACCGAAGTCCCGGAAGAAATCGCGAGGTCCTTCCAAAAAAACACCTGGATGAACATCAAACTCGAGGTCGACACCGATCCTCCCGGTGATTTTGAAACCGAAGCCAAGACCTTGCTGCTCCCCATCCCCTTTTCAGTGAACACCTTTCAGCAGCCCGACCTATTTGCCGGAAAAATCCACGCCATCCTCATGCGGCGATGGGCCAATCGGGTCAAGGGCCGAGACTATTACGACTTCGTTTGGTACGTCG
This sequence comes from bacterium, assembly GCA_044869875.1. Classification (GTDB taxonomy): domain Bacteria; phylum UBA10199; class UBA10199; order DSSB01; family DSSB01; genus DATEDP01. The sequence goes on from JBIOXX010000503.1 coordinate 5,881, forward strand.
CTCGCGGCATTCCCGTCCGATTGAAGCACTTGGAAGCCCGGCTTCGGCAATCGGAGGGTTGGACTTCGCAATCCAGCCTCACCCAGCACGATGTTTTGGAGCTTCTCCGAAAAAAAATCTCGGAATTGAATATCGGGGCCGCGAAGCGGGACGTAGCGCCGTTTTTAAAGGACAAAAAAGCGACGGAGCTTTGGTCGAAAGATTTTTTTATTTCCTTATTGGATAAGCTCGCGACGAGCTAGCTTCGATATTCCCCCTCCTTTGTGGAGCGAATCCAAGAGTTTCTTTCGATCCGCTTGAGCGAGATT